>NZ_QOHL01000001.1:0-163114 GCF_004181775.1 Ehrlichia minasensis | reverse complement strand
AAATTATTTTAAAAAAAAATATTTTAAATTTTTTTTTTTATTTTTTAAAAAAAAAAAAAAATTTTTTTTTTTTTTTTTTTTTTTTTTTTTTTTTTTTTTTTTTTTTTGAAAAATTTTATCTCATTTTTAAACACATCAAACGCTCTTTTCTACTATCTAATTTATACTAATTTTTACGCATGATATCAGCATTCAACATTGTACTAATCAATCTGAATTTATATATGTAATAAAAAAAGATATATATTTTTCATACATTTCTAATATTACTAAATAAGCAATAGATTACTGTTTTCAAAATGCTCTCACTTATAATATAATTTTTACTAAATCCCACTTTATGTAGTACACTGCCATTAAAACATTCACGCACTTTAGCAAAGTCATAAACTTAATCATATGTACGCATTTTTTTAGGCAATAAAGTAGCTATGCAAAAAACATCATAACATTAATGCTTATAGTTTTCCATATATGCTTCTACAATACTTAATATGCTAATTTAATTCTTACTACTATAATTAAAAATATTGACCTTTATAACCAATATGCAACTACGCTAATTAATCTGCATAATATATGAAACATCACCTGTAATGTGATTAACTTTAATTTCACTTAATATAGAATTCATATATGCATAATTAAATATATCACCTTGCATATTAAAAAAATTAAAAAGATACCCACGCGGAATTCCCTGTTTACAATTAATATTTATACAATGCTTAAACATATGAAATAAATTAATAGTGTGACCCTCTATTGAAACTTCATTGACATCTTGTTCTGGTATAGGATTAATTGTTCCACAGCTTATAATAGCACTTCTATCTAATAATACACCTTCTCTACCCAACTTATTTAATGAACAACTTGGATATATAAAAATCACAACTATTTTCTGTTTTTGTCTAGTAGTACCATACAAAAAATATAATTCTGAATCAAAGCTTGGGCTGCTTACAATGCAATATTTATCAAATTTTCCTTGATATAAACGACAATAATCCCTATATATAGGGTCTAAAGCCTGAGAGTTAGGCACAATAAGTCTGCTATTTAATTCCTGGTTTTGCGTATAGTATCTTCCTAGCGATTTATCATAAATACAAATATCCTCAGGCACCAAAATTGGTATACCATCTGCAAACAATAGGATTAGACGCATATTATTCTAATTTTTCTATATATAACACACTATTTCTATTATATTGCAACTGATAAAATTAATGAAAATATATATTAATTTTTCTTTAAAAATTCATGATAATTGCTATATTATTAGGAAAAGTCTTATAATGAATAATAAATATATAGTAATATCTATACATAGTTAGTCATAACATCAGTAAAATATACATCAAATTATTGAAATTTTACAAGATAGATTGGCTGGCGAGTAGTAGGATCTTCTTTTAATCACTTAATATTGTATTCACGTATACAGTATTAAACAACGCACACTTATCATTAAAAAAAATTTAGCATATGAGTACGAACAGATGGAGTATTTAATACTATAATTATATGATTTCGAATAACATCAAATATTTGCATAGTATTTTCTTCTTTTAATAAACTATCATTCATATATTCAAATGTTAACAGCACATTTTGAGTTAATAATAGACATTTATCGGTAATGTAACGTACTCAATTTTTAGAAATCCGTAAAACTAAAGATAAAATACTACCTGACTCATTTTTACCAAATAAAAAAAGTAAATCTTTTTCAAAGCTTGTACTAGTTACAAGAGAATAATTCTGAAATCTTACTCCATACAAATAATGAAAACTACTATAAACACCTTGTGCATTAGGCTTTGTTAACCTGAGATTCATTTGATCATCATTCGTAAGACATCTTTTCAATCTTCTGTTATAGTGACATGAATTTGTAGGTAATAAAACATGCAACCCTTACTCAAGTAATAACAATCTTAGATACATTTTTTACATTATATAAAAAGTTACAACTGAACTGATAAAAATAACTAAGAACAATACTGCTCAAAAATCACAATTATTTTTTATACAATAAAAATACTAGATCTACAGTAATACAAAGCTATCAATTCATTATCTTAGTATAAGTTGTACTATTAGTGACTGGATTCACTATTGTACCTTGCACTTTCGAAGTTACATACTCTGTATGATATAAACTACCCTCTGAATCATAAAAACTCAATATATGATTACGGTCCCCTGGCACTTGAGAATTTATCTTGATCCTATCTTTCATACCATTAAACAAATTTATAGCGTGGTCTCGATATTTAGTATCATCAAAACTCATATCTTGCATTCCATGCCCAACTAAAAATTTATTATCCAATATACTACCCATCTCTGAAAAATCACGCAGTGAGCATTTCGGAATTTTTAATACCATACAGACTTTCTTATTTAATAAATCACTTTTACCAAATAAAAACAATATATCAGCAGGTAAATGTTCAGAAGTTGATATAACGTATCTCATAAATCGCGATAAAAACAAAGTATGAAAACTAGCATAAGGACTTTGAGAATTAGGAGGCCCTAGTCTAAAGTTGAGAGACCGATCAACCATACTAGCATGCTTTATTCTACCATCTCCATCCCTTTTAATACGACACTGATTCGTAGGCACTAAACATGGCTTACCATCAGTAAGCAATAGTAATATTAAATCCATTCTATTTTATTATATTCATAATCTATACAATTATTTTACAACATTAATTAAAGATTAATATAATATAATTAAGGTTTTAAGTAAAAATTCAGCATAATTTCATAGAAAATCGATAATAAATACGCTACAATTGCCAATAGTACATAATCTGCAAGTAGTTATATATTAACCTAGAGCTTAAGATACACTGTCAATTTCCTTGACTTACTATTATACAGTACAATTTTTTACATATTCGTTGTTAGACCATTGACATTGCATATCGATAAATTCAATATATAATTAATACTATCAACTTGTGCATCACAATTTATGAGTAGCAACCCCACATCCAATTAACATGCTATTATCTACGTAATACAAGAGTACACACACCAAATTCTTATTGACTTTTGTAAAAACAAATGCCTTGTTATTATTAAATATCTGACTTCTAACAAACAAAAAAAGTAAACCTGTATCAAAACCTACTAGTACACGCTTTACAAATAATGATAAAAACAGAGTATGAAAACCAGTAAAGATCTTGATGATTAGTAGGTCTCAATCGAGCTTTTAAAGCATCAGTGATACTACAATTTTGCACTTCCTTTAATACTACATTCACTTTTAGGAAATAAACATAGTCTATTATCATTAAGTATTAATAATATCAAATCCATTTGTATATCCATTAACTATTATAATGATTTCAACATATTACAATTTATAAAATCAATTAATAACAAATACATTACAATGTCTAAATAGAAAATAATTTGAAAGCAATATGGTCAGCCATATAATAATGATTAGTGAATAGTCTTAACATATTTTTCATCATTACCTAACTGATTCACCTCTACACTATGCAACATTGTAGTTGCATACTCAGTGTAAAACCATTCACCATCTGAATCAGTAAAATTCAATATACAGTTACGGTTACCTGGTTCATTACAATACACTTTAATCAGGTGTTTCATCTGTGTAAATAATTGCTTAGAATATTGTTGATACGGCAATGACTCAAAACTTTGACTAGTAGTTCCACCTCCAATCAACATGCTATCATCTAATGTGATACCATCCGACACTAAGTTACGAATTGAGTCCTTTGCAGTTTTTGCAAGAATAAAGACATTTCTACCACCCAATACTTCGCTTCTACCAAATAAAAAAATAATATCTTGTTCTAATCCTGTACTGTTTACTATTACATATTCTGTAAATCTTGATAAAAACATAGAATGAAAATTACGATAAGAACTCTGAGCACTAGGATGTCCTAATTGAGAATTTAGACTACTATCACTTAAAAGATAACTTGTTATTTTACCATCTGAGTTTCTTTTAATGCCGCATTGATTTGTAGGGTGTAGCAATATCTTACCATCACCAAATATCAGCAATGTTAAATCCATTTTATCTTAAACAATATTATTAATTATCACAACTATTTTAATATACAATATTCTCTCAACTCAAACAACAGTATATTACTGCTATTTCCTACAAACATTCTTATAATTCCATCAATAAGACATACAGTTAGTGTTAAATCAACACTGCTTATTGGAGAGTTTTAATATATAGCGTATCACCAGTTGATGGTTCCAGAATTGTATCCTCCAATTTTGTATTTACATATTCTGTATCAAATAAGTTACCTTCTGCATCAAAAAAGCTCAATACATAATTATTACAAACTTGCGTACTAAAATTTACTCTAATCCTATTTTTCAGTACTTGAAATAAATCCTTAACATGACGTTGATATGGTATATCATTAAAATTCTGATTAGCAATTCCACCTCCAACTAAAAAGCTACCATCTAATAATGTACCATGTTCTGATAGTGTACGGACTGATTCCTTAGGAATCTTAATAAACAGAAAAGTAACCTGATCTGATACTTCACTTTTACCAAATAAAAACACCATATCTACAGGGAATCTTACACTAGTTATTAAAGCATATTTTGTAAATCTAGATAAATACAGAGTATGATAATCAGCATAAGGACTTTGAGGATCAGGAGCACCTAAATTAGAATTTAGACTAGGATCATCTGTAGTACAGCTCTGTACCTGACCATCCGCATTCTTTTTAATATGACATTTATTTGTAGGAATTAAAAATGGCTTACCATTGTTAAGTAACAGTAATGTTAAATCCACTTTATTATATATTATTAACTGCTACAATCATATTAGCATATTACATTGATAAGCTCATTAAAAATATATCACTAAATACTTTATTAGTACTTAGTATATTCTATAGAGTATTGATATATCAACTGGCAATAGTAAACACAAATGAAATAATGTTGTTAGCCATAATGTACAATAATTGATGTAATGTTTACATTTTTATGAGTAACATAATGTAATATTATCTAATTCAATAACATTGTAAATTTATACAATCTGTTAAAATATTACATCCTTTATATAAAAAGAATTCAACATATAAGTAAAATTATATTACATAGGAAAAACTATTTCAACATTACTACTAATAACTTTAACAGTTAATAATATGACATTTTCATGCTTCATCACCAACAGTTTATTAGAAATTTTACACCTTACTAGCAAATTATTATTCAATATTACATCATACATAATAAGCCATGTATTTTGAACAACTAACTATTTAAAAAATCAAGAACACATCTTCATTTAACATTTTATGATAACAAAACAAAAACATGACATATGAAATTAATTAACACTACATATCAACATACACATTGTAATGTGTGCAAAAATAAATTATATAGTAGCTACCATAATCAGAGTTATTACTAATGACAAACTAAACACCAATCAGCACAAGCATTTGTGTAATATAACTTTCCACAATCTTAACTTCACACGTTTTAACATTACACATTATTTGTAAGCAATAAAATTATATTACTATATTAAAGAATTAATAATTCTCAATCTACTAACATATTCATCAATAAATACCTTGCTCTGTCAATTTACAATTAACAAAATTTATAATAACATACTTACAAAATTCCTAATAAAAAACTTATTATATAACAAGTGCACTATAAAGATTAGTGAATTATATGCTCATCACTATAAACCTATTGAAATTTCATAACATATATTTCTCTATCAGTAGTTTTGTCTATCTTAACATCATGTAGCACAGTATTAAGATGCCATATATAAAATAACCTACCATCATCACTATAAAAATCTAATACTTGAGTACGTGGATTTGGTGTAAAAAGATTTATTGTCATATGCTTTTTAAATTTGTCAAATAACATTAAAGTATAATCTTCATATGATATCATCTCTCGTATTTCACTAATGCATCCACACGTTAACAAATCATTCTTACCTAATACTAACCCACAAAGTGATACGCGATACATCAAGTATTGGGGCATACGAATAACTAAAAATGCGATATCACCTGATCTTTGATTATTACCAAACATAAACACCATATCTTGATTTAAAGTTATGCTACGTACTGAAGTGTAGCGTGTGAATCTTACACCATATACTTTCCGAAATTTATCATAATTACTGTTATGAGGAGTAAGTACTAATTTAGTATTCATATTCACATCAGGTGTATAATACATACCTAACTCAGTACTATATATACATGCACCTGTAGGTAATAAAACAGGTGACCCACACTCAAGTAATAACAATCTTAAATCCATAACAATATTAATTATTTAATAAAACATAATATATTATATAATATATTAATTAATAAAATCAAATTAATTATTATTTATTAAAAATATTTTAATTGTTTTTTACACCAGAAATGTATCTCACACATTAAATATAACATTAGTAATAAGTAGATTAATTTATTTAAGAACAAATACATAATAATAAATACAGCCAGTTAACTTCAATACTTAAAAATTCACTTATATTCTGATATAACATCCATTTTTAATGCTTTTAATCACTTTTGTATAACTTAAAAATATATTTATATAATTTGAAAATACTTTACTTTATAAATTAAAAACAACCTAGTATATGAATGTAGTCCCTTAAAATAGCAGAACTACTTTAATAATTCTAAATAAATTCTCCTTAGATTCCTCATATAATAGCCTACGCAAATCTACATTTCATAAGTAAGTAATTTTAATATTAAACAGTTTCTGAAAGCTTATATAACTAGTTTTTTTCATTTAATGAATAATAAACACACCACAATCTGACATTTTATTTGATCGCACAAAAAATTAAATCCACTAATAATTTCATATCAGCTAATATGTAAACTGCGATACACACAGAACATGATGATTAACATAAGTATTTTCAGTGTGAAGAATATATAATTTTCAAATTTGTTATACTTTCCTGGTACAATATTATAGCTACTCAAGCATGCATTAATCATAGAAAATTAATCATAACTTACTGCAACTAAGTATTAATAACATCAAATCTATTTTATCTTACACATTTATTAACTATTACAATAATTTTATTAAATCAATCAACAATACATATTATTTTCAGTTAGTTTCAATAAATAAGAAATATGATTGTCTATATGCATAGTTCTTAGTGAAAGATCCTAATATACATATTCTTACCAATTACTTGATTCATATTATACTATCTAATAAATTACATACTGAATCAAATAAAACTCAATACAAAATTATGATTAACTTCCAGATAGAAATTGATTTTAATAGTACTTTTCAATATATTAAACAAATCCTTAGAACGCTTTGATACTATATACTAATTTCATCATAAATTACACCTACTATTGACAAGTTACCATACAATAATGTATATTTTTTTGACAAAACATTCACTGATTCCTTAGGAAATCTCATAAAAACAGATATTTCTATTGAATATTTTACTTTTACCAAATAAAAATATCAGTCTATAGGTAATTTTACACAGGTTATTAAAACACACTTCGTAAATTTCGATAAATACAAAATATGATAATAAGCATAATGACCTTGATAGGTAGGAAAATCTAAATTTCTAATTTATAGAATGATATGTAATACAGCCTTCTATTTGACCATGTTCATCTTTTCTAATAATACATTAACTTGTAGAAACAAAATGTGGGCTTACATGCATTAAGTAATCATAACATTAAATCCACATTAATTTTAATCAATTGAGAAATATTAATCAGCTATCTTCTCATATTTATTTAATAAGTTAACAATATTCTATCAACATTTTTAACTAAAGAATTATAATTTTCATATTCTTATTTACAATAATAGAAATCACAGTTACTAATGAGAAATACAGAACAATTCTTAATCAAATCTAATAATATCATATTTGTCATTAGTTATAGAGTTGATCTTTGTATCGCACACTACTGTATTTTGATACATTGTATCAAATAATTCTCCACGATCATTAAAAAAATTCAACATGTGAGTACGAGTACTTTGCCTAGAAAAAGAAATCATAGCCATACGCGTTTTCACAAATTCAAACAGATCTCTAGTATACTTTTCATAAGATATATCTCTTTTATTTATAATTCCAGAACCTAATATCATATGATTATCTAACTCCAAACCATACTGTAAAATTCCATCAAGCAAATTCTTCTGAAGCCTAAAAACAAAAAATGCATCACAACCTGATACTGGATTTTTACCAAACAAAAACATTATATTCTCTTGCAAACTTACACTAGTCACTAGATTATATTTTTTAAATACTACTCCATATAAAGTATGAACTTCACGATACGGATTCTCAAAATTTTCATCATTAGGAACACCTAATCTATCATCCACTACATCATCTGGTACAGAATATCTCTTTAATTCCCTATGGTATTTACATTTCCACGTAGGCAGTAATACAGGCCTGTTATCTTTAAGTACTAATAATGTTAAGTTCATATAAATTTTATAAAATGAGAGTTCATAAGTGAATAATATAAAATTTATTAATAAACGTAAACACTAAATTATTAATATATTAATTTATATATAATTATAAATTTAAGTAAAAATTAAATTAGAAATTTTTATAAGCAATATCTATTAAGAACTGATATGATTAAGTGTACTAACACTAAACTGAAACCATTCAAAAAATAAATGTAAAGACAAATTAATACATAAGCCACATAACATTAGTTTTTCAATATATAATGATAGTTAGTAATTGGTGAACTATAATAATTACTTTATTAATACAATAAGCAAGTTAAAAAAGAACTATTATTAGATTGAATACTAATTTAATCTACTTTATTATAATTTTTTATTCTATCTTCAATTACATCTCTAAAATGTCTAATTAAGCCTTGTATAGGCCATGCTGCAGCATCACCAAGAGCACATATAGTATGCCCTTCTATTTGATGAGTAACATTTAATAATAAATCAATGCTTTCAGATGTGGCATCACCCTTCACCATCTTTTGCATAATTCTCCACATCCACCCAGTACCTTCTCTACAAGGTGTACACTGCCCACAAGATTCATGCATATAAAAATGTGATAGTCTCTCTATAGCTGCTATCAAATCTGTTGACTTATCCATCACTATTAACCCAGCTGTACCTAAGCCTGACTGTACAGCTCTTAAAGAGTCAAAATCCATAGTTACAGTATCACAAATAGATTTTGGAAGCATTGGTACCGATGAACCACCAGGTATTACTGCTAATAAGTTAGACCACCCTCCACGGACACCACCGGCATATTTTTCTATAAGTTCCTTCATCGGAATTCCTAATTCTTCTTCTACATTACACGGATTATTCACATGTCCTGATATACAAAAAATCTTAGTCCCAGTATTATTTTCCTTTCCGAGCGATGCAAACCAATCACTGCCTCTTCTCATAATTTCACTAACAGTAGCAATAGTTTCAACATTATTAATAGTAGTAGGACAACCATACAATCCTATTGCTGCTGGAAAAGGAGGTTTTAATCTTGGCATACCCTTTCTACCTTCCAGTGACTCAAGCTGAGCAGTTTCCTCACCACAAATATACGCTCCCGCACCTCTATGAATAAAAATATCTAAATCATACCCAGAACCACAAGCATTTTTTCCTATTAACTTAGCTCTATATGCTTCATCTAAAGCCTTAGATAATACTAAATATTCATTATAAAATTCACCACGAATATAAATATAAGCTGTAGTTACATTCATTGCAAAACCAGCTATTAATATCCCCTCAATAAGCCTATGAGGATCATACCTTAGTATATCACGATCTTTACATGTACCAGGTTCAGATTCATCTGCATTAATTACTAAATACGCTGGTTGTCCATCTTTTCTAGTTTTTGGCATAAAGCTCCACTTTAATCCTGTAGAAAACCCTGCGCCACCTCTACCACGCAATCCAGATTTTTTTATTTCTTGAATAATATGTTCAGGACCTAGATTTAATATTTCTAAAATATTACTCCAAACACCTCTATTCTTTGCAGATTTTAAAAACGGAGACTGTTGGCCATAAAGATTAGTAAATACCTTATCACTATCTTTTAACATAAACCTTTACATAACAAGAAATTAAACAAAATTACACGCATTAAATGAACTAACAATAACACATAATAAACATATTACCATGGTTACACTAAAAAAATTATATAATTCCTAAAAATAAAAAACACATCTATTAGAAAAATATTATTAAATGGTGGGCTTGGGAAGAGTTGAACTTCCGACCTCACGCTTATCAGGCGTGCGCTCTAACCACCTGAGCTACAAACCCTAAAAAAAGCTATACTTAAGAAACAGAGCTAACTTCTAGCACATCAACAAATGTTTTATTAAATACACCTTTCCTAAAGTGCACAAAACCTGATATTTTAGAAAAGATAGTATGATCTTTACCAATTCCAACATTCTTACCAGGATGATACTTTGTTCCTCTTTGACGTACAATAATGTTACCAGGAATAACTCTTTCACTTCCAAATTTCTTTACACCTAACCTTCTACCTCTCGAGTCCCGACCGTTACCGGAGCTACCACCAGATTTTTTCGTAGCCATAAATTTTACTCCATATTATTAATTTTAATAACACGCAAAACAGTCATGTACTGTCTATGACCATTTTTTCTTCTATAATTTTTACGACGTCTTTTCTTAAAAATCATTATTTTATCATTCCTACACTGCTCAAGAACTGACGCTGTAACAGTTGCATTCTGTGTAAAAACAATATTGTTATCCGCATTAGTTAACGCAATTACATTACTTAAAGTAACCTCTTCACCTACAGAAGCATTCAATTTTTCTATCTTTATAACATCTTGCTCTTTTACCTTATATTGTTTTCCACCGGTTTCAACAACAGCAAACATAACATATCTCTTAACGTTTAAATCAATTATTATTTTCAGTAATTCTGCTCAATATAATATAATATGTCAATAACATTGTTACTCTTTTTAATTAGTCAATACTGAGAATAAATTTACATTTTACATGAAAACCATTACTATTTCTTCTGAAATTTTTTAATGTACTATCAAAAATAAAAAGGTAATACTGTGTCCAATATAATAATCAATAAAATACTGGCTAGACAAATTTTAGATAGCAGAGGATATCCTACTATTGAAGCAGAAATAACATTGTCAAACAACATAAAAGCAAAAGCTTGTGTACCTTCAGGAGCTTCAGTAGGAAAGTTTGAAGCAGTAGAATTACGAGATAACGATAAAAATTATTATAATGGTTATGGCGTAACAAAAGCAGTAAATATAATAAATTCGGAAATTGCACCACAAATTATAGGAATGAATACTTTAAATCAAGAAAAAATAGACAATGCACTAATTAAAATAGATGGAACAGATAATAAATCTAGAATCGGAGCAAATTCAACACTTGCAGTATCATTAGCAATTGCAAAAGCCGCAGCTTCAACATTAAATATTCCATTATATCAGTATTTAGGAGGAATTAATGCAAAAGTTCTTCCAACACCACTAATTAATGTGATCAACGGCGGAATGCATGCAGATAATAACCTAGATTTTCAAGAATTTATGATTATTCCAAATGGAGCTGATAAATTTGAAGATGCAATTAGAATGTCAGCCGAAGTATTTTTTAAGTTAAAACAAACTCTTAAATCAAAGCAATACAATACAAGTGTAGGAGATGAAGGAGGATTTGCGCCAAATATCAAAACTAATACTGAAGTATTTGAAATAATCATAGATGCCATAGAAAAATCAGGATATAAAATGTATGAAGATTTCTCACTAGGATTAGATGTTGCTGCATCAACATTTTATAGAAACCAGAGATACAAATTTGCAGACCATGAATTTAGTACTCAGGAATTGGTAGAATATTATAAAAATATAATTTCACAATACCCTATTATATCACTTGAAGATCCAATTGCAGAAGAAGATATAAATGGCTGGAAGTTAATAACACAAGAATTAGGCAATAAAATACAAATAGTTGGAGATGATCTATTCGTAACAAATTGTAAACTAATTCAAAATGGAATTGAAAATAATTTAGCAAACGCAGTACTAATAAAACCAAATCAAATCGGAACATTAACGGAAACTTTCAATGCCATAAGGCTTGCCCAAAAAAATAATTATAATACAATAATATCTCACAGATCAGGTGAAACAGAAGATACTACTATTTCTCATATAGCTGTTGCAGCAAATTGTGGGCAAATTAAAACTGGTTCTTTATCCAGGTCTGAACGTCTAGCAAAATATAATGAGCTATTGTATATAGAGAAATTATTGGGTATTTCAGCAATCTACTATGGAGCATTATGAGCTTTATTGATGAAGCAAAAATCTATTTGAAAGCAGGAAACGGTGGAGATGGTTGTAGCAGCTTTCGTCGTGAAAAATTCATTGAATTTGGTGGACCTGATGGTGGCAATGGTGGAAATGGTGGTAATATTATTTTCTATACAAGTCATCATATTAATACATTATTATACTTTAAGTATAAACAACATATAAAAGCAGAAAATGGAAATCCAGGCTCTAGTAAAAAGAAATCTGGATCATCTGGTAAAGATGTTATGATAAAAGTTCCTATAGGAACTCAATTATATGACGAAGATGATATATTAATTATTGATCTCAATGAGGAAAATCAAAAATTTACAGCAGCATATGGAGGTAAAGGTGGAACAGGTAACGCTAATTATAAAACATCTACCAATAGAGCCCCTAGACACTTTACTTTTGGAGAAAAAGGAGAAGAAAAGTACATTATATTAAAATTAAAAATTATTTCAGATGTAGGAATCATAGGGTTACCAAATGCAGGAAAATCAAGTTTTCTAGCATCATGCACTAATTCAAAGACAAAAATTGCTGACTATCCATTTACAACATTGGAACCACATTTAGGAGTAGCATTTATAGATAACACAGAATTAGTACTAGCTGATATACCAGGATTAATACCTGGAGCACATTTAGGTCATGGTATAGGTGATAAGTTTTTAAAACACATTGAAAGATGTTCTATTTTACTACACATTATAGATTGTACTTTAGATAATATAATAGACTCATATGAATGCATTAGAAAAGAGTTATCGTTCTACAATAAAGAATTATCTAATAAAACAGAGCTCATAGTATTAAATAAAAGTGACTTATTAGATAAAAAAGAAATTAATCAAAAAAAGCAAATACTATCAAGCCATACTAAAAAAGAGATATTTATATCATCCATAAAAGATAATCGATACCCTATTTTATCTACTTTAATTAAACAAATACATAAAAAGGACGTCAATACACAACAAAAAATATACGATCCATTCAACATATAACAACACTCTTATTCCTAAATTGTTATAAATTTTTTTATTATTAATTAAATAATTTTATTTTTTAATAAAAATAATTATTAATTAAATTAAATTTATCAATATAAAATTTTAATAACCATTTTATCAATATTTTAATATAATTCCAAAAAAAAAAAAAAAAAAAGATGTAGATTAGAATAAGTAATACAGATAGATTTAAAAAATAAGAGAGAAAAACAATATTTTAAGTTTTATATTTAAATCAATTTAAAATGTATATATTTCACTAAATTTACAATAAAAAATAAAAATTTATAATTACAATACGTATTACCAAAACTACTTTAAATAATTAGCATATTAAATATTTTATAAAAAATTAACATTCAAAAGCTGAATCACAAAATATAAATTCATCATACCTTTATTATCAATAAACATATTAATATAAAAAGTCACCTAAAACATAAATAACTTTTTGTAAAACACTCAAGTTATATTTAATTATTAATTTACTAATTTTAGGAAATAAGTCTTCTATTATCAAATCAAAAAACATCTGCAAAATAATAAATAAAAGTACATAATTATCAAGAATTAAACAACATTTTATATCTTTAATATAGCTCTCAATTTTGCAGATCTAGATCTAGGATTATTTAATATTTCTTCAAAGCTTGGTCTTATTATTTTTTTATTAATTAGCTGAAATCCTGTATTTAATTTCAATGCAATTTTACCACTGCATAATGATTTAAATATCACTTTTACAATTCTATCTTCCAAAGAATGGAAAGAAACTACTATTATTTTACCACCTGGACGCAATAGATCAGCAGCACATATTATTCCCTGTTCCAATTCTTCCAATTCTTTATTAACCCATATTCTAATTGCCTGAAATGTTCTTGTTGCAGGGTCAATATCATGGTTTTTACTACGTGATATAACAGATCTAACTATAGATGCAAGTTCACTTGTAGTTTTAATTACTTTTCTTTTTCTGAAATTAATAATAGCTTTTGCGATCTTACGAGAATACTTTTCACCGCTATATTGATATATAACGTTAGCTATGTCTTGTTCAGAAGCTGTATTTACAAATACTGATGCATCTATACTGTCCATAGAAGTATTCATTCTCATATCAAGAGGACCATTTTTAGAAAAAGAAAATCCACGATTAGCATCATCTAATTGCATAGAAGAAACACCTATATCAAATACTACACCATCAACTTTTTCCAGTTGAGCCTCACATAACACTTGTTTCATTTTACTAAATTTATTAATCCAAAAATGTATTCTATTTGGAAAATTATTAGCCAATTCTTCATAGAAAATACTAGTATGCTTATCCTGATCAATAGCATAAACCTTACAGTTTGCAAAATTCAAAATTGCTTTAGTATATCCTCCTGCTCCAAATGTTGCATCAACATATATTTTTCCATCCTGTGGATGTAATATTTCTAACATCTCTTTCAATAAAACTGGAGTATGCATATCTAATTTTTCTCACAAATTACATTCTATAAATCTTTTAACACAATAGATCACTTTTTACCATGTATTCTAGCCATCTATCAATTAAATTATTAATTAATGACTATATTATCTTGTATTTCTTATTTAAACATAAGAGATACAATACACTAACAAAGAATAATAAACTCACTAAGCACAAGAAGTAAAATCACAGAATCCAAAAAATAATTAAACTGAAATTCAATATATTAATAACAATATATAAAACTTTAGATTAAGTCATAACACAAAATCAATATAAAAATATTTCAATATTTATTTTCATAAATATTCTTTTCAGTAATTACAGCATCTAAAGTTTGATCATGGCTTTCAGTAGGTACTAAATCACATAGTTGTATATCATACCCAACTCCTATAACTTTACAATTTGGTCTTAATGTAGAAATTGTATTATCATAATATCCACCTCCAAAACCCAATCTATTTAATTTTTTATCAAATGCAATAAGTGGTACTATTAATATATTTGGAACAACAATATTAGCTGTATTTAATTGATAAAACAACAATACTTTACTATTTTCATTTACTACAGGAATTCCTACTATACATTTCTGTCCTATTAAATAATTCATTAATGGTAAGACATCAATTTCACCATCTATAGGCATGTATCCAGAAACAACAGATGCTTTTTCCATTATTATAAAATCAATATAATTCTTTAATAAAGAATCAGAAGCTTCTTTTCTATTTTGTACTTCTTTTCTTAATTTTCTATATTTTTTACGCAATTCAATTTTTTGTCTTTTAATATCATCAACCATCTATTTAATTTGCATTATAATACTCATTAACATAAGCTAATGCACTAACAACTGCTGTGTCAACTTTTAGTATCCTCGTACCTAAAGATAAACCATCACAAAAACTATATGCAAAATTTAACTCATCACTTGAAAAACCACCTTCCGGACCTATGATAATATAAATATTATCTTTATTTTTTAAAATCTTTGACGGATGATTACCTTTACCTGTTTCATCACAAATTATAAAATTGTTATCATTAGTCTTCAATTTTCTTAAATCAACAAAACTAATAGGAGATAAAATATCTGGTATATCAAGTCTTTCACATTGTTCAGCAGCTTCAATAGCCCACTTTCTGCATCTATCTAAATTTATATTACTAGTTGCTATATGTTTTGTGTAAACAGGCTGCATAAGAGTTACACCCATTTCCGTCGCTTGCCTAACAACATTTTGTAATGCAGTATTTTTGACAATAGCAAAGCACAACACTAGGCATTTGGTTGCAACTTGCTCTCTAACTAGTTCATTTACAATAATTTTAGCATTGTTAGATACTTCAAATATTTCACCAATCCATTCACCATCCTTACCATTAAATAGCTTGATCTCATCTAAATTTGCAGCTCGCATTACATTGCATACATAGTGAGAAGCAAGCTTATCCAATGTTACAACAGAAGATTTATTAAGAGTACAAGTTACATATAATCTAATATTCAGACTTCTTTTTTTCATTATTAATTAGAGAATTACATTATTTCCCTTATTATCTCAAGAACGTTATCAACATGTCCATTTACTTTTACATTTCTCCAAATTTTTCTTATTTTGCCATTCTTATCTATTAAAAATGTTGAACGTTCTATACCCATATAAGATTTTCCAAACATATTCTTTTCTACCCAAGTACCATACTGTTTCGACAATTCCGATCCTTCATCAGATATTAATTCAAACAGTATATTATGCTTTCTCTTAAAATTGTCATGAGATTTCTCATTATCTTTGGATACACCAATTATAACAGTATTCAAATCAACAAAATCATCCATTGCATTTTGAAAATCCCGTGCTTCTTTAGTACAGCCTGGAGTATCATCTTTCGGATAAAAATACAATATTATATTCTTATCACCTTTATAGGTATCAAGACTTTTAAAATATGGAGCATCATCTCCTATTTCTACTGTCATAAACTCCTCAACGTAAATTTTTTAAAACAATGCTATGAATATTAATAAGAGTCAATAATTTTTACATAATTTTATACAACTGTGATTGCAGCTTGGATAAATATGTGTATAGTAAAATATCTATGTTTGACAATAAACACTATGACAGAACACTATTCACAATTAACAGGAGAACCTGATTTCCCATCAATAGAAGAAAATGTTTTAAAGTTTTGGAAAGAAAACAATATTTTTAAAAAATCTGTAGATAACAGAGATGAAAATAAAAGATTTATCTTTTACGATGGACCACCTTTTGCAAATGGGTTACCTCATTACGGACATTTACTAACTGGATTTATTAAAGATACTGTAGCTCGTTACAAAACAATGGCTGGATTTAAAGTAGAAAGAAGATTTGGATGGGATTGTCATGGATTACCTGCTGAAATGCTGTCAGAAAAAGAATTAGGAATTTCAGGAAAGCTAGCAATAGAAAAATTTGGTATAGAAAAATTTAACAATCATTGCCGCAATTCTGTAATGAAATTCTCAAAAGAATGGAAACAATACGTAGACAGACAAGCAAGATGGGTAGATTTTGAAAACGACTATAAAACAATGAATCCATCTTTTATGGAATCAATAATATGGTCATTTCATGAATTATGGAATAAAGGACTAATATATGAATCTATAAAAATTGTACCATACAGTTGGGCATGCCAAACACCTTTATCAAATTTTGAAACCAGAATGGATAATGCTTATAGAGAAAAAACCAGTAAAACTGTTACTTTAGCATTTGAATTATTAGAAAATCCAAAGTTTATCACAACAGAAAATGTAAAAACTTACAAAATTCTAGTTTGGACTACTACTCCATGGACTCTACCATGTAATCTTGCTTTAGCCATCAGTAAAAATATTAAATACTGTGGAGCCATTATTAACCATGAGATGTTTATTTTTGCTCAAGGATATTTAAAAATCTTTCAAGAGTATTGCAAAAAAAATAAGATCGAGTATCAATTATATAATAAAGATATTTCATATGTTAATTTAGAAGGTTTGTATTATGAACCTATATTTAAATACTTTGCTGATGTAAAGAATGCATTTAAAATTTTAACAGCAGACTTTGTAGTAGAGGGAGAAGGTACTGGCATAGTGCATATTGCACCAGGATTCGGAGAAGATGATTTCATATTATGTAAAATGCAAGATATTCCACATATTGATGGAGATACATCTAATTTATTATCAATTATTTGTCCAATAGATGACGGAGCAAAGTTTACTGACAAGATATCAGATTTTAAAAACATGCACGTATTTGACACAAACGATCAAATCATTAACATCTTAAAACAAAAAAACCTTTGTTTTAAGACAGATGAACATTTACATAACTATCCACATTGTTGGCGCACAGATACTCCACTGATATACAGAGCAATGTCGTCTTGGTATGTCGAGGTTACAAAAATAAAAGATAAAATGATAGAGATTAACAAAACAGTAAATTGGATACCTAATCATATTCGTAATGGACAATTCGGCAAATGGCTAGAAAATGCTAAAGATTGGGCAATATCACGTAACAGATTTTGGGGTACCCCTTTACCAGTATGGAAATCAGATAATCCTAACTATCCAAGAATCGACGTATATGGATCAATAAGAAAAGTATTTGACAATGTTAAGGCATTAGAGGAAGATTTTGATATATCATCTCTCAATGACTTACATCGTCCATATATTGATAATTTAGTACGTCCTAATCCAGATGATCCAACTGGAAAATCAATGATGAGACGTGTCAATGACGTATTTGATTGCTGGTTTGAATCTGGATCAATGCCATACGCACAACTTCACTATCCATTTGAAAATAAAGAGTTTTTTGAAAATTATTTTCCAGCAGATTTTATCACTGAATATATAGCACAAACTAGAGGATGGTTTTATACATTATTCATATTATCCACAGCATTATTCAATAAACCACCATTCATAAACTGTATATGTCACGGCGTAGTATTAGATACACAAGGACAAAAATTATCAAAAAGACTTAATAATTATGCTGATCCAATGGAAATATTCAATCAATATGGTTCTGATGCCATGCGATTTCTAATGCTATCTCATACTGTATTATACGGTGGAGATTTGCTATTAGATAAAGAAGGAGTCATGATAAAAGATGTACTACGTAATGTAATAAAACCAATATGGAATAGCTACAACTTTTTTACTATATATGCTAATATAGACCATATAAAAGCAGAAATAATTACAGATCTCAACGGATTAACTAACATTATGGATAGATACATAATATGTGAATGTATCAGTACAATACATTCCATATTTAACGCTATGGAAGAACTAGATCAATGTTCTAATAATTTTGGATACAATATAAAATTAGCATGTAATAACATTACTAAATTTTTTGAAACATTAAATAACTGGTATATAAGAAGATGTAGAAGCAGATTTTGGTCATCAGAAATAACACAAGATAAGCAAGAAGCTTATAACACACTATATACTGTTATATACTATATGATAAAAGTTTCTGCACCATTTTTACCTATCATCACTGAAGCAATTTGGCAAAGATTAAACTTTCAAAAGGAAGAATCTGTACATTTATCATCACTACCAAACATAAGTAACTTCATATTAAACAATGAAGATAAACAAAATGTTCAATACATGAAATTAGTAACGTGTATATGTAATTATGTATTATCCATTAGGAGTACTCATAATATTAGAATTAGACAACCTCTTAATAAAATAGTAATATACAGTCATAATTGCCCAGATTTACTAAATTTACCAGTAGAATATCAAAACATTTTATTAGAAGAAATAAATGTAAAAAGTATATCATTCAAATCTGATATATCTGACATAGCATCATTTCAACTAAAATTAAGTTTTCCAGAACTTGGCAAAAGAATACCAGACAAAGTTAAACGTTTAATATCTTTATTAAAAAATGATCAATGGAAAATACTAGAAAATAACAAACTGTTACTTGGCACAATAGAAGCAGAACATTATATCATAAATCATAATGAATACACTTTAACTCTCAAAGTCCACAATGATTTTGCCTGTACTATCAACTTAGATCAACATCTACTTGGCGTAGTATTACTAGATCATGAACTCTCTAATGAGTTAATAATGGAAGGTATCGCAAGAGACATAATAAGAATAATACAACATTCTAGAAAAGATAATAAACTTAACATTTCTGATAAAATAGATGTCGTTATACACACTAAAGATAATATAGTGAAAGATTCTATTAAAATATGGTCTCAATACATAATTCAACAAACTTTATCTATATCATTCTCTATACATGAAGAAATTTTAGACATTAAGAACATCAACGAGTATTACAAAACTACAATGAAAGACAAAGAAGTATCCGTATTTCTAAAAAAATCGCATATTTAAAACATATTACATTTATAAACTAAAATTCATCTAAAATACAATTTAAGAATTTTATTTACAATTTTAACAAACTAAAATTTTCATAATAGTTAATATATATTTAAATACATTACTCAGATACCGATAATAAAATTGCTAATCACAGCTTTAAAAATATTTTATTTTTTTGAATGCAATATATTAATCTTTTCATAACAATCATTAGTATTTTGTTCTGATACCACTACACTTTTTTAGTAACTCATACATCAAACTATACTTTTTTCTACAACTGGCTTATTAGGTAATTTCTATAATACCTAAAACAGCACACCGTACAGAACAACAGGTATACCACACAAAGACCTCGCTACGATGTTTATAATTACTATGATCATATACCCCACTTGATACTGATAGAAGAAATATTTTCTGTTTACTACACACTATAGACAATGTCATCATCACTATAATATTTTATTACTATTCTGATGTTGTAACACTCTTCTTAGCAACACCAGAGAGCTAAACTCTCACTTCATTCTACAAATTGTTCAATATGTGATGACAATACACCTAAAGGCACAGCTTTTTCAACAGCAGATACATCAGACTAAGCATTTATATTAGATTTCTAATAATTCATTTACGATTGCACAATGTTCAGAAGATACAATCTTAACGATAGGTAGTTAATATTTTTTATCTTTCATACCAACAGCATTACTTTCTTATCATCACTACCACAATATTCGTTCCGCTGTAGAAACATATATACGTTAAAATATAGAAATTTTCAAACAGTATAAACATTTTTGATTTTTTTCAATAACAGGATGGTAGTTCCTTTATTACAAATGTAAACGTACTGTTTTAAGCCCAATTAATGTAGATCATTTTAGGCAATATTCGTTATGTAATGACTCTTACTTATGTTACATTGGTTAAAATAAATTTTAACTATAAAATCTTAATAATATTAGTAAAAATTGACAATATCAATACAGTAATGATATACTATGCATAGTGTTTGTAAAATAATTAAAACATAATGGAATTAATATTACTCTTTGATGGAAATACACCTGCCTTATATCCCACAAATATCTGTACTTATGATAAATCAAAAGACGAATATACTATAACTTATAATAGTCCTGATTTCTCAATAACCTCAACACATCCAGGTAATAATGTAGCTTTACATCAGTTGCATGGAGCAACATTTAAACAATGTTTTACAGTAAGTAGTATAACTCTACCAATCTCTCTACACTGTTTATATGGTAAAAACAAGCGTAATGAGAAGACGTATATAATTCTTGGTTTAGAATATAATTCATTAGGAACCTTAGTAAAAAGAGGTGTAATTCTTAATAATGCAAACTTAGTATCTGCTGGTATTATACGCAACGATCTATCATATGAAGAAAATACAAAGATTCTCTTTAATGATTTTAGTAATCACATAAAAACTGTACGTAATATTAGTACACCTCGTACATATAGGTTTGATTTTTTTAATGATGAAGGAAGTCTATTTCATACTGAATATAAAAATACAGTACTTGAAGAGACACAAGTAAATCAATCTACTGGTACTAATACATATGTCATGCATTTCTAGAAAATTACACTTACACTATTATTTTTTTACTATTAAAAACACATATTTTCAATCAATTAAATCTCATATTTAACATAATACTATAATTATTTAATATAACTGCTTACATAGTATTATATAAATAAACTTTAAAAACCAAAATTGATCAAAAATACGTTTATTATATAATTTTGCAAAAAATTTTTACATATTATGTGTTGTATATATAAACAATTTTCATATTAGTTATTCTTAAAAATTATGAATTATTAAGTAATATCAATTGATTATATTCTTGAAATATATGAATTAGTAATTTTATACAGTTATACTCAGTTTAATTCCTGTTAAATTTGTTAATTATTAACAGATACAAAAATAATGGTTTACTTTTTTTTTCACTTTTCTGTCGATAGTATTATAACCTGTAGTTTACTTATCAAAATCTAATGTTGATATACCTAAATACATTTTATGTACAAAATTAAGTACACATTTGTACTATTTCATTTCTTCTAAAGGAATTATAGAAAATATCTTTAATCCACTGCTAATAATATATGCTACAGCTTTAGCTAAATATATTCTCGCAGATGTAAGATTTATATCATCATCCACTATAAAACGTCTGTTTACATCCTTATTCCCATAACCCCATAACATATGAAAAGTTTCAGCAATTTCTATCAAATAAAAAGTTATACGATGCGGCTCTGCAGTTTTTGCAGACAGTTCAATTACATTTAACCATTTCGCTAATAACTTAATTAATAATATTTCCTCTTTTGAAGATAATACAGAAAAATCAGTATCTTCTATTTTTAAAATGTTTGGAGCATTACGCATTAATGAATAAACACGAGCATGAGCATACTGTACATAAAATATTGGATTATTTTTAGATTGCTCAACTACTTTAACAAAATCAAAATCCAAAACTGCATCACTTTTACGAGTCAACATGATAAACCTTACTACATCTATACCAACTTCTTCTATAACATCCTTGATAGTAAGAAATTCTCCAGATCTTTTTGACATCTTTACTTGAACTCCATTGTTAAGGAAATTCACAATATTATGTAACTTTACATCTATAGTGGCAGTATTATCACTTAATGCTTTCACAGCAGCTTTTAACCTTTTTACATATCCAACATGATCACATCCTAGTTCCAATATCATATGTTGAAAACCACGTGATATTTTATCAAAATGATATGCTATATCATTTGCAAAATAAGTCCAACTACCATCAACTTTTTGTAACGCTCTATCCACATCATCTCCAAAATCAGTAGATTTAAACAACATTTGCGTTCTAGGCTTCCAATGATGATTTTCTGTTCCTTTTGGCTGATCTAATACACCATAATATATCAGTTTTTTATCCTTCAAAAGATTAACACATTTTTCCACAACATTATTCTTTAGCAATGCTGCCTCCGATGTAAAAACATCATGTTTAATTCCCAGTAATGCAAGATCCTGTTTTATAAGATCAAGAAGATGTTTAAGAGATATATCACGTATAATCTTCATTTTCTGAGCAGAACTCATTTCTAACAAGTCTGTACCATACTTTTCATATAAAAGCTGCCCTATTTCCTTTAAATACAATCCTGGATATAACCCACTACCTATAACAATATCCTGACCAGCAGCTTCTTTATATCTCAAATATACAGATTCAACCAACACATCTATTTGTGTACCAGCATCATTTATATAATATTCCCTAACAACTTGATACCCTACTTTTGATAATAAGTTTGCTAATACATCACCAAATATAGCTCCACGAGCATGCCCTATATGCATTGGCCCAGTAGGGTTAGCAGAAACAAACTCTATATTAACTTTACGACCATTTCCTATATTAATATTAGCAAAATCTTCCTTTAACATATTAATAGAAGATATTACTTCATACCAAACATAAAGAGAGAGGTTGAAATTGATAAAGCCCGGCTTTACAACACTAATATTGGATATTTCTTTAATATTAGAAAGCTCACGCAGTAATATTTCCGCAACATCCAATGGATCTTTTTTAACATACTTGCTTAAAATTAAAGCAGCATTGGTATATAAGTCTCCATGATCATGATTATTAGGATAATCAACTATTAACTTACTCAATATAACATCATCTAATACTATTAATTTCTTAGCACTTAACACATGCAATTTTTCAACTATGCAATCTTTAATTGTATTAATCAAATTCATCTATATCATTCTCTTATAATTTTCACCTATTATACAGCTTTCTTACAATATTAAAAGCAAGCATATATATTATTTTATTGATTCATAGCTTAACAAAAATCAAATAACTATTAAATTATTTACTATAAGTATAAAATATTAAAATCATTCTTAAATATTACAAATATTAAAATAAGTTATTTAATTATAAATAACTTACCCAATGCTATAAGCCATTGGTAAATCACCTTTCTTACAACAGATTTATATATTCCAAATTTTACTTTCACATGTATGATAGTATATTCATTATAATTAAATGAGTTTTAGTGTGAGATGGCAAGACCAAGGAATAGTCATTGCAATAAGAAAATACGGTGATGATAAAACCATAGTTTCTATTTTTACACAAAAACACGGATTAAAAAAAGGATTAGCAAGATACCACAACAAAACAATTCAAAAATTACAAATAGGAGATTATGTTAATGTAACATGGAGCGCAAAATTAATAAGTAATTTAGGCTACTTTAAATACGAACTAATTAAATCAACTTTATACCATTACATACACAACAATCTTAAAACAATGTGTATAGCTTTCTTTACTGCCATACTAGATCAAGTATTACCAGAAAATGAAGAAAATTATACCATCTATAACTATTTAGATATTTTCATGAATTCAGTACAAAATAAGGATATTAATTGGCAAATTAAATATCTTACATTAGAATTAACTTTACTATCAGAATTAGGATTTGGACTAGATTTATCACAATGTGCAGTAAACAATACAAATGAAAACCTAATATTCATTTCACCAAAAACCGGAAAAGCAATATCACAAACTGTTGGATTACCATATCAAAAAAGCTTATTACCTTTACCTCCACTATTATATAACGTGTATAATAACTATACTTACAAGTACTCTAAAACAGATTTTAAGGTAAGCCTCAATGTAATAGGATATTTTTTAAAAAAACATTTTCTAACAGAAAAAAATACAACATTAATAAAATATAGAGATGAAATAATTAAACTTATAGATTTACAAGACTAACATTTGACATTTTTAATAATCACCGAAAACACTTTTCTAACAATTCAATAACAAATTTCACTTTAACTACATATCTACTAATTTTTATATGTTGAATTAATATAAGTTTTATTTAAATAGCTTAAAAAAATGTACTTATTAAAAATATATTTACAATTATACAATATAATCATAGATTAAAATTATTTTATACAGTGGTTAGATTATGGACGGGAATGAAGGAGGTGGTGGGATAAATGTATCCGCTTTACAATCCTATTTACATCAACAGCAAACTGCTAGTGGTCCACCAGAAGATGAAGAAACTGTATTTTCAGTTATGGTATTTCTTGCTTGGTTTTATAAAAATGTACCATGCTATCTTGACAGTGCAACAGGAAATCTACTTGCTTCTGTTACCTCTTTAGGTATGAATTTGCCAACCACAGTAGTTTTTGGATCTGAAATGACTAAAAATATTTTTGGATTGCCTAAATTACTACCAGACCCACAATCAGGAGATGCTACTGGCAGTGGTGATACTGGAGGCAGTGCAGATGACGTAGCTGCTGCTGGAGGATCGGAAGATCCAGATGATATGCAAATTGTACATCCTGATGATCCATATGCTCCAGATAATTATCCTCATGCAGATCAAGATGTCACTGCTGCTGCAGGTCATGGATTAGATGAAGCTGCATTACAGCAGGAACCAGAATATCATCATGAAAGATCTCCAAGCCCTACTCCAGCTACACAACAAAATGCTCAATATGATCACGATTTCCATTAACAATTATAAAGTACATTTTATTTATATCAGCACATTTAAACACATTATGAATTACAATAAATTAGCTTATTACAAAATTTCAGTTACTACTCATCATAAACTACAATACTTAATATAATTGCTATATGATTCTTCACATTTATATTTTCATTAAATAAGTAATTTTAATAATTATCTATGTAAAAAATTTAAGAAAAGCTAATGTAGAAATTACTGACACATAATTCTCATAATTACTCACATATTTCAGTAAAAAATTCACTGTCCACTAATATGTAATTCTTCACAAAACTAATACAGTTCTTATGAGCCAAACTTTCACACTATAGAACCATACTAAGTACAGCTAGGTATGATATTCAGTATAAGAATATCCAAATGACAGCTTTTTCTCTACAATCTAACTATATGGAAACATAGTTAGTATTATCATTGATAAATAATGCACATAATATAACATTCAAGAATACTATAAATCAGCACATATTAATAAAAAAAAATTAAGATGCCACTTACTATAAGCATTAAATTAAAATAACTGAAATATAAGACAACATTCTATATTTTTATACCTACACCAAGTAGTTATATATTAACTTGTAATTTTTTAAGAGACTTATTGCTATAACAAACCATACTGTATAGTAACATATCAAAGAATTAAAATATACTAAAAACAATATTAATAAAATACGTTATTACAACATAGATAATTAAGAAAGAAATGGTCGGAGCGGAGAGATTCGAACTCCCGACCACTTGGTCCCAAACCAAGTGCGCTACCAGGCTGCGCTACGCTCCGGAAAAAACATTCAATTACTATCCTACCAAGAATACATATTATATCAATAAAATAATTCTTGTTATTCAATAAAAATAATTTATCATTTTACTTTAACATAATAAATAATAAGCATATATCTACTATTGTAAAGACTGCTAAAGGACGTAAAATTTCTTCCACAAGGTGGCTGCACAGACAATTAAATGACCCTTACGTTGCATTAGCAAAAAAACAAGGCTATAGGTCCAGGTCTGCATTTAAACTTATAGAAATGGA
This sequence comes from Ehrlichia minasensis, assembly GCF_004181775.1. Taxonomy (NCBI): domain Bacteria; kingdom Pseudomonadati; phylum Pseudomonadota; class Alphaproteobacteria; order Rickettsiales; family Anaplasmataceae; genus Ehrlichia; species Ehrlichia minasensis. The sequence goes on along the minus strand of NZ_QOHL01000001.1, from coordinate 135,981 downwards.
CAACAAGTTTTCTATATTTAAAAAAGGACAATATGTACTTGACTTAGGTTCATTTCCTGGTGGATGGTCTCAATTTGCAGCACAAAAAGTTTCACATGGCAATAATAATTTAGTATTCTCTGTAGATATCCAGAATATGGATGCAATTCCTAATGTTACATTTATTAAATGCGATATTTCAAATGAAATAGAAATACTAAACTGCAAATTTAATAACAAAAAATTTGATGTTATTTTATCAGATATGGCACCAAAGGCATGTGGAAATAAACAAGTTGACCATGCAAACATAATTAATTTATGTGAAATGTCACTCGATATAGTAATAAAATTTGCAAGAGAAAATGGAACATTTATTACCAAAATTTTACAAGGAGAATACGAAAAAGAATTTTATCAATCAATGAAATCTAATTTCAAATCTGTAAAATATTTCAAGCCAAAAGCAAGTAGAAAAGATTCATCAGAAATATATTTAGTAGGATTAGGATTTAAAAAAGATTTGTAATAGATTTAAACAAACACAATATGCTGATAATGCTGCATTAATACATAGCATTAACAAATATTATTAAAATTTTCTACAAATAGCAAAAATTACTTTACATAACTAACAATAGATATATAAAGTTGCTACTAATTATTAAAAGATTAATTAAATATCTTAATAACATATTATATTAATTAAATAAATTAAATATACTATGATAGCACAAGTAAAAAGTGTAGCATTCTATGGAATAAATACAATAAATGTTGAAGTACAAATACACATTGCAAAGGGTATACCAGCATTTAATATTGTCGGACTACCAGATAAAGCAATAGCTGAATCTCGTGAACGTATAAGAGCAGCATTAAATTCGATCAATTTATCATTACCATCACAAAGAATTACTATAAACTTATCTCCTGCAGATTTGTTTAAAGAAGGAAGTCATTATGATCTACCTATTGCTGTAGGATTACTCATGACAATTGGCATAATACCAAAAATCAATGATTTGCCATACATCATATTAGGAGAATTAGCACTTGATGCTTCAATAACTTCAGTTTCAGGAGTATTACCAGCTGCTATAAGTGCACAAAAGCAAAAAATTGGAATAATCTGTCCATACAACAACGGAGAAGAAGCATCATTAATCAAAAACATTCCAATATTATCACCTAAACATCTTACATCACTGATAAATTATTTTAATAAAAATGAGACTATACCAACTACAAGTAACAAACTGCTTATAGAAAATCCAGAATATTTGGATATGAAGGATGTAAAAGGACAATCCATTGCAAAAAGAGCATTAGAAATTGCTGCAGCTGGAGGACACAATGTATTAATGGTAGGACCACCAGGTACTGGAAAATCAATGATAGCAAAAAGACTACCTGGAATATTACCAGATTTAACCTATGAACAAATAATAGAAATAAACACTATAAAGAGCATCACAAAAAAATGTAATAACTCAATATCAACTACACGACCTTTTCGTGATCCGCACAGTTCATTATCAATAGCAGCTATGGTAGGAGGAGGAAAATACGTAAAGCCCGGAGAAATTACATTAGCTCATCAAGGTATACTATTTCTAGATGAGTTACCAGAATTCTCAAGATCAGTATTAGATGCTTTAAGACAACCATTAGAAAATAAAGAAATCCTAATATCAAGAGCAAATCTTAATATAAAATATCCAGCAAATTTTCAATTAATAGCAGCAATGAACCCATGTAGATGTGGTTACTTTGGTGATCCATCAAAAGCATGTTCTAAAGCACCTAAATGTGCAATTGAATACCAAAATAAAATTTCTGGACCATTAAATGACAGAATAGATATACATATAGAAGTACCATACGTAAATATGCTATCACACGATAATTACAAAATATCAGAAAATTCAAAAATAATAAAAGAACGTGTCATTCTTGCACAAAAGTTACAAAAAACTCGCTATGGTAACTCTTTTAACAATGCAACAATATCAGAAAATATGTTAACAAAATTTTTAATACCAGATAAGTCTGGAATGCAGCTTCTTAGAAATGTACTACAAGAAAAAAATACATCTGCAAGGGAATATATAAAAATTCTCAAAGTTGCTAGGACTATAGCTGATCTAGCTTTATCAGAATTTATATCATATAACCATATCGCAGAATCATTATCTTATACTAAACAAAAATATATAAAAAGAATATAAAGTTTTCAATAAACAAATTATAAACTAATTAATAATATATTTAACATATTATTAGCTAAGTTAACGTATTTTCTTGATTTTTCATTTATTATTAATTAATATTAGATTAAATAATTAATTTATAGGTTAACAACTATGAAAAATTCAAAATTCCAAACTGCACTTCTTAATACAATTGGTGTATTTTCTACTGCAATGGCATTATTGTCTGGAATTGCTACTGGAATTACAATAACTAGTATTTTATCTAATGCAAAAATCCCAGGCACAGATCCATCTATTGGAAGCTTGTTGGCCTTATTAGCATCTACTGCAATATTTTCTTTAGTAGCTATAGGTTCTTTAGTAGGATCACGTGCATTACCAATATTCCAACAACCAAATACAGAAGAACAAGAGCCAGAGCCAAGGTCAGCATTTACGGATAGTGATGATCATAGTCTTACATTGAGAAGAAATGCTAGTCACCAACATGTTCAGTAGCCTCCCATTAAGATATATACAAGCTGTCTAATTATATGAAGATACTAAGTACGACATTATAGCAATTTCATAGTGTCGTACAAATATTTTATGTGAACCTCTTACTATCATATACTGCTTATATCATTAAATTATACATAAGCGCATGTTTTAATCTGTAATTGAACTCTGCTCCATATATAAAAAATATACTTAAAATATAAAAAAACAATAATGATGCAATAATGCCAGCCAAACTACCATATATTATGTTCAATTGTTGAAATGTTTTTATATACCAAGTAAAAATAAAAGATGAACACGTCCATAAAAAAGTAACCAATATTGCACCAGGTATAACATTTATCAGACTTTGCTTAATATTTGGCACAATAAAATATAATAAAGCAATAGATATAAACAACATTAATTCAATAATTGCGTATTTAAAATATGCCAAATTTTTATCTAACATTTCATAAATAACTGGCAGTAAAATTATAGATACCATAGCAATAGTTATTGTTACTGTAATCATAAGAAACTGAAAAATACTTAATAACCTACGAAAAACATAAGAAGGTGGGCTAGAAACTCTATATGCTTTATTCAAGATAGTTCTTATCCCTTCCACAGCAGATGAAGAAGTCCATACCGTTCCTATAATTGCCAATGTTAATAAGCTGTGGGGAGGTCCTGATATTATTTCTTGAACTCTTGGCATAATTCCTGAAATAATTTCACTAGGCACATTATCACTAATTAACAGAATTAACTTTTCACTAATGCTAATATCATAATAATTCAACAACTGAGCTACATTTGATACCAATGCCATCAAAAATACCAAAAAAGGAAATATCGATAATAATATAATAAATGATAAATATCCAGCATGTTCTATACCATCATGCTTTACCACATCAACCATTGCATAATATACACATTTAATAAAACACTTTGCCACTCTTATTAACATATTTTCATTGCCTTTAATAAAAATTACTGAATTACATAAAGATTAAAAATATAAAATTTTTATTCAAATTTGAAAAAACGATAGACTTTAATACTATAAACTATGTTATAACAAATGACATATTTTTAACTAAATAAAATACATCACACACTTAAAACAATACTATGAAGGAATTTGAATATATTAAAAACTATATATATAAACTAGACAATGATTCATTAATAGGAGATGATGCTGCTATTATTGATCACACAAATAAATTATTAGTAACAAAAGACATACTTATAGAAGGTATACATTTTTTTAAGAATTGTAACCCAACTATATTAGCAAAAAAAGCCATTAGATCCAATTTATCAGATATTGCAGCTATGGGATCTATACCCTATGGATATTGTTTAGGATTAGTCTTACCTTATAATATAACTAAAGACTGGTGGCAAAATTTTACCAACAGTTTAAAAGAAGAACACGAAGAATTTAACATTAAGCTACTAGGAGGTGATACAACATCCCACAAAGAAGATAAAATTATAATCAGCATTACTGCATTTGGAACTAGTAATGGTAATATATTAAAAAGATCAGAAGCAAAAATTGGAGACTTTATTTATGTAAGTGGAAATATCGGAGATGCAGCACTCGGATTACTGATATACAGAAAAATAATCAAAAAAAATTATAATAACTTAACAAACAAATATGATATACCTCAACCAAGGATTAGCTTAGGAATTAGTATTAATAACATTGCATCTTCATGCATAGACATTTCAGATGGATTAATACAAGATCTTGAACATATCTGTCACTCATCGCAAGTAGGAGCAGAAATATACTTAGATAAAATACCTCTATCAAATGAAGCACAAGAAATTATAAATAACTCACCTAAATACATAGATAACATCTTATCTGGAGGAGATGACTATGAATTAATATTCACAACCAGTCCTTATTTTTCTCACATAATAAAAGAAATATCCTACAAAAATAAAATAAAGATAAGCAAAATAGGAGAAATAACACCGGGAAACTCTGTAATACTTTATGACAAAAATAGAAATATTATTACATTAAACAACAAAGGATTTAACCATTTCGCATAACCAAAGCATTTTATAGAATAAATAAACATATATAAACAACTATCACAAATTAAGTAATCATAAACATATTCTAAACATGTGAACATATTCGATAATTTACACCATGGCTATATAACCTTTACAAAACGCTCTAAACAGATTTCATAATTATAAAATGCAACATTACAATAACACTAGTCAGATTTCGCATAAAATACATTATTCCAAATAGGATTTTTTATTTTTTCCAACAGCATTTTATGCTGTTTTATTTCTTCTTCACTCACTTCATAAAATCTTGGCTCTATAGTTACATCTTCACACTGATTATTCATATTACTAGCATTTATGATATTATTACTATAAGAAAAATCCAAAGATCGTTGCAACCCACCCATTAATTGAACATATACTTTTCCCAGTAACGTCGCATCCAACAATGCACCATGAAACTTTCTATCTTGCAAAGAAATATTAAATCTTCTACATAAAGCATCTAAAGTAGATGAAACTCCTGGAAATTTCTTCCTAGCTAAAATAAGTGTATCAACAACTTGAAAATCAGAATCATAATCTTTCTGTATTTTATCAAGTTCCATTTTAATAAACTTAATATCAAACCCAGCATTATGAATAACCAACACACTACTATTAACGAAATCCAAAAACCTATCAGCTATTTCTGAAAATTTAGGTTTATCTTTTAGCATATCAATAGTAATACCATGAATCTTTGTTGCGTAATAAGGTACATCACGTTCAGGATTAATATATTCATGAAAAACCCTACCAGTAAAAACACGATCTATTAATTCTACACAACCTATCTCTATTATTCTATCTCCACCATCTGGATCTAATCCTGTTGTTTCAGTATCTAAAACTACTTCTCTAACACCCTTATAACAAGACATATATTTTTCTACCAATATTTTGCACTGCAAAAATAGATATTAAAACCTTATACAAATCAAAAACACATAATTAAAAATAATATCAATTTCACAGAACAAGCACAAATAATGAAATAAAAAAATATCTAAAAAAATAAGTAGTATGTATTAAACTATTTAATAATTTAACGCATACTACATATAAATAAATTATAGTAATTCATTATACAAAAACACAATAAAATTCCAGTATATTAAAATTCATACTTCACACCCAATAATACTACATTACCATCATGTTTAACTTTACTACTTTCGTTATCTACATTAAAATAATGATAGTTTCCAAAAATTTTATATTGTCCTTTACAATTACTATTGATAGACAAATTATAATCAACTCCTAAACTAAAGTCATAGAATTGAGTACCAACCTTATTACTTCTAAAATAAGATGTACTTACAGAAGCTTTATTATATATGTACTTTGCACCAATGTTCCAATAATAAGTATAATCATTTTTGCTATAAGGCTCAAAAGGTACAGTTCCAGGATAAATAGCAGTAATATAACCAGATCTACCTAAATATCCATAAGAAGCTGCGAAAACAGCATTATGATAAGTGACAGATGTGCCTACAGCAAAAGCTGCTAACTCTTCAGCAGAAGAATATGTGTTATATAATTTTTTTAACTTATCAACATTATTAGACCCATACTCTCCAACAATAGATGCAGAAAAATCAATATCATTAAAAGAATTACTATAAGATAATCCAGCACTTATAATATTTTCATAGTGTGCTCCTACAAAATCAATTTTAGCTGGAACAATACTGTTCACTTCAACATCTTGAACGCTAGGATTACTTAACTTTTCAAGGGCATCATTAAATGAATTAGGATCCTTCAATTCTGACACCATTTCGTCAGTCAATAAAGGTGGAAACTTAAACTGCTTAATAGTATGAGAACTCACGCTTTCAAATAAACTAGTATCATAACCTGTTGGAGCATAACTAACACCAAACCTTACACCCATAAAACTTGGAGATTGATAAGATAGTCTAAAAGGTAAATTGTTGATAAAATCTTTATCTTTAGAAATAATATCACTATTACTTCTATTAAACACACTTTCACTATATAACCCAGGAAATACTTGATATTTAATATTATTAATACTTGATAAGTCAGTATATTCTAGCCAAGCAATACTGTTATCTCCAGCTCCTATACTAGAAGCATCTATTTTCATTATTGATTCAACACCTTCTTGATATCCAAATGATAAATTTCCATAAGAAGATTCAACAAATAACTGTGCACCTCTATTATATGCTTTCATTGAAGGAATAAAATTCTTATTTTTCACAGCAGGTATTGCAACTTGAAAATTACCGCCATAATAAATTCCAAGATCAGCATTATTATTTATAGACTTAATATTTAATATACCATCTAACTTTACACCATGATCTTGTATTTTTTTCGAGTGATTTGTAAACCAAGCATAAGACAGTATCTTACCACCTATATCTATCTTATGATATCCCTTCATTGATGGATATAAACTTACTTGCTTGACATGTTCACTATTTTTTATAACGTTAACCAATTTTTGCTGAGTTTTATGATCTTGATCTATATCATCTACTGAAAAAGCATCAACATTATACAAAAGCAAGAAAGAAACAAAAGCAGTAGCAAACGAAAACTTTTCCATAAAGATTACCGAAATTAATTTTATAATAAATATATTAACAATACTTAATCAAGTATAATACAGAATGTCAAGAAATAATCTCTATATCATTAATAAATTGTATTAAAATATTACAATAGATATAAATTTTTTTATTAAAGATCAAGATAAATTTAAATAAATTATCAAAATAATAATAAAAAGAATACAAACAAAAAATCTAGATAAATATTTAGAAAGAATTTAAAGAGAAATAGAGAGAAAATAATAAGATGTATTACACCTATCTAAAGCAATGGAAAACAGAAGACACCATGCTTTGAATAACAACAACAGCAAGCCTAATAGTAAACAAAAATTTAAAATAAAATCAAACTATGTACAGGAAAAAAATATTTAAAACTCTAACTTAGCACCAACCAAAAATATATTACCAAATCCACTTTTTTTCTTTTCTTCAAACTCACGCTTAGCAAGCCTACATGCACAAGTAGTTTGAGGTTCTTTCACTTCTTTATGATAACATACTTTATCATTAACAATAGAAACTTCTGAAAACTTATAGTAGTGGTAATTCCCAAATAACTTACACTTCATTTTACTTTGACTTTTCAACAAATTATATTCAATCCCTAAATTAATATCTTGTAATATATTTCCACTTCTACTACTCTTAAAATACCCAACACTAATGTAATAAGAGTGATATTGATATCCTAAAGCTGCATCTAAGTAGTAAGTATTAGATCTTTCATAAAGCTTGCGTACATCATTAACTGGTTGTACACTATCTGTAGTTGTGTTAGCCGCATCGTTTAATACACTATAATATTTTACAAAACCAGAATGTCCAAGGTATCCATAAGCAGCAGCAAAATTGACATTTTTGTAACTTAATACAGAACCAATAGATACACCTTGTAAATTATAGCCTTCTGGATAAATATTATAATTACTCGCATTAAAATACAACCTAGGACGAGCATATTCACCAACAACGGAAGTACTAAACTTAAAACCATGAAAATCATAATCATAAGCTATACTGCCACTGAATATATGCTCATATTTTGTACCAAATAATATACTATCTTTCACATCTTTAATACGTTGACGCAATTTTGACTTACAATCTTCATTACTTGAATCATTAATATTTATTGTCCCTAGATCAACATTAAGATTTTTATTAATGCTACTCAAGTTTTGAAAACTAACTTGTGGATTTTTTAACGTCAATTTAGAAAATGGCACTTTAGCTTTAGTATTGTCCTGCAAATCAACATAAAAAGAAAACTGCCCAACATCACTTAGATGATTGATTCGAGCTTGACTATTATCAATTGTACCATGACACCTTACTCCTTCATTATCAGTCAGAATATCAGAAGTCCTTGGCAAATCAATTTCCAAATATCTATCACTAGTACCAATATCTAATTCACAATTTTCACCTAAATTAACACCTTCTTCCAACTTACTGATTAATTGAGTTAAATCTACAGTACCAGCATTCTGAAAATCTGCAGATAATTTAGGCATTTTAGTCATAACAGATATCTCTTTAATAACATGTTGCTCAAGCATTGTAGAAAAAGAATCAAATTTATATCCAATAGGAGAGTAACTCACACCAAACCTTAACCCCATAAAACTAGGAGATAGATATGACATCCTTAACGGTAGATTATTAATAAAATCCTTACTGCCATTTGTAATATCAATGTTATCATCATTCCTAAATACATTTTCACTGTACAACCCAGCAGAAAAAAGAAATGGATACATTGAATAACCCAATGCATTCTTCTTTTCAGACAATACACCTCTTAAATGTTGTGTCCAACTATTGCTTTCATCACCTGCAATTATATTAGAAGAATCTAACTTCATAATAGATTCTACACCCTCTTGATACCCAACTGAAAAATTACCATATTGAGTAGCAGCAAATAGTCTAGATCCCCTATTTAACGCAGCCTTTCTTTCAAAATTTCTTCCTTTAACACTAGGTATGGCTACTTGAAAATCTGCTCCATATTTTGTACCAGAATCACCTGACTTTATTTCAGCACCTAAACGTAATATAGCATCATAACTCATACCATAATTATCCATATTACCAGATATATCAAAAATATTATCAGACTTATCTGCTGAAGCCCACATATAAGATATAGCCTGCCCGCTAACTAAAGCACGACCCACTTTTACTAAATTATTTTCTCTATTGTCTAAATTCTTTTTATCAGAAAAATTTTTCTCATTGACTTTATCAACTTGCTTTGCATCAAGATTAAAAATGTTGACATCACTTAGTATATCCACTGAAAACGCACTACTCCCAAGTAACACAAAAAAGGAAGCTAAAGCAGAAGATACTAAAGTTAACTTCATAACCACACCACATTTTACCAAGTAAAATTAGATACTAATCATCAAAAAATAATAAGTCAAAACATTTTATACAACTTTTAGTAAGTTTTAGTTTAAATTTATAAAGAATATTATTAAAATATAGAAAAATACTTATATACATAATTAAATTCATTACAAAATTAGCATATAACTAATAACAACAATCAAATTACAGAACTGATAGTGGCACACATAGTAATTTTCTTATACTTAACAATAATGTAAGCTTAATAATAACGTGTAATACTGAACAATATTAGCAAGCTATGACTACTATTAATATATATTCATTTATGCTAATATTAACTAGTACATCATACTTTTAACAATTTCAAAAAATTAATAACGAAAACATTATCATATTAACATTTTGATTATATAATATTTTTCACTAGCAACTATTTAATAAGTTAAGAAATAACATATTCATAACTAATAATAAATTGACATATTTTATATAATCAGTTTGCAATTTTTACACTACTACTCTAATAAATCTACTTTATTACATATATAACAATAAAGCATATAAGATGTGTTCATATATTAAATATAAAAATGTTAATCTCGTTGCTGCTTACCTGTATTCTGGTTTTATAAAGTATCATAAGTTTCAAAAATCACACTGAAAATAGTAGTGCTAATACAATCATAATTGCTATAAATCTCTAATACTTAATTTGGATGCAGCTTTAGTATGTCAGTATCACTTTCTCATATTAGTACTTGGTATTTTAAAAAAGTGTAAATACATTGCAACAATTAACTTAGAGATTGAGTATAATTTGCCAAAAAATCAAAGTAAGATGAAGTGTAAATTGATTTTAGAATTTCTAAGTAAAGTAATAATAACTTACACTTAGAACTTAGATAATAACATGAAGTTAAAATTCAACAAAAATAACAACTCACTTAAATAAAAATATTTACTTACTATTTTAGCTTTCTGCATTTATCTTATACACATAAACTAAGAAACATATATCAATAACAAAACTAGACAACAATACATAAATTAAAAAATCACAGTTTTAAATAATGTGTATTGTACTCTAGACAAAATTTAAAGCTCTTATTAATATTGCAATATTTCGCTCTTACTTCTACCTATGAATTAAGAAACATATACTTAACAATCTTCACTAAAACTAGACAACAATATACAAATTAAAAAATCATAATTTTACATAATGTATATTGCACTCTAGAAAAAAGCTTAAAACTCTGATTTAATACCTGCGAGTAATACGTATCCTTTACCACTTAAATCGGTTGGTTTATTAGGCACACTGCTACTAGCATAATTCATTTGATTAAAAATATAATAATTATAATTAATAAACAAACTATTCTTAAAACTATTATATTTTAAAATATTATATTGCAACCCAACACCTACATCTTTTAACTTATTACCAAGTTTATTACTTTCAAAGTAAATAACACTAAAATTTAAAGGCTCAAGTTGATAAGCAATACCTATATTCCAATAGTAACTAGTATTTTTAGAAAATTGCCATTTATCATGACAAATATTTTGCGTACCGTAATGACTATAACATACTTTATTTACAAGTCCAGAACCATTTAAATTTCCATATGCACCTGCTAGCTTCAGATTATCATAACTAAAATTAAAACCAATCGATATTCCTCTTAATTGCTGATGAACATAATACATAGCATAACCTAATCTAATATCGTCATCGATATATTCATTACCATATTCACCTATAATAGAAGTATTAAACTTAAAATTTTTAACATTACAGGCATAAGAAACACCTCCACTAATAATATTCTTATATATTGGTCCAACAATCCCTACATTAGAAGCATTACTTCGACGATTTATACCATACACAAGAGCATATTCTTTAGTCACGTCTAATTCACCATCCTCTTTCTTTTTCACATCACTGACAAGTCTTTTATCAAAAATTATTGGCAATTCAAATAATTGTTGATTATAGCCAGTAGGAGAATAGCTTATACCAAACTTTAACCCCATAAAATTTTGTGATTGATAAGATAATCTAAACGGCAAATTATTCACAAAATCTTTAGTAATAATACCAAATGACGCATCATGATTTGATTCATTAAAAACAAGATTATCATCATCACGGAAAACACTTTCACTATATAACCCAGGATTAAAATTGAAATTGTATAATAAATAAGTTGGGTCGTCCTTTTTTTCATGAACAATGCCCCTCAAATGCTTTGCCCAAATGTTATAATTATCACCAGCAGCTATATCAAAAGCATTTAATTTAATAACTGACTCCATACCCTCTTGATATCCAACTGAAAAGTCACCATAGGGAGTTTTAGCAAATACTTTTGATCCTCTATTAAAAGCAGCATGCTTATTAAAATTTCTTCCAGCTACATTCGGAATATTAACTTGAGAATGTATGCCATACACAATTCCACGTTTATCTGGATTTGATTCAACCCTCACACTTAATATCGCATCATGTTTAGTACCAATCTTCTCAATATTACCACCAATATCCACGTCAAAAAGCCTAGTATGATTCAAAAATTTCTTTGTGCTTTTACTAGAATCACTTGAATACCAACCATAAGATACCACATTACCAGCAAGTTTAACACCACTACTCCTTTTTATCGCACTATCCATTTCTGACAACAAAACACATTTTTTAACATTACCTATAAATTTCTTACAATTTGCAATATCAATTTCTGATCCGCAATTCTTATCAACTGCAGACGTATCATTTAACATTTCATCAGAAAAAGCACTGTTAGAACACATCATTAATAAAGATGCTAAAGCAGAAATTATTAAGGGATTTTTCATAAACACACCCAATTAGTTACACACTACACTAATTACACTACTGCTAAAACAGCAGTAATATTATGATATGTCAGTATATATCCATAAAAATATATTATCAATAATAAAATAAAAATTATTTTTCCAAAATATAATAAAAAATGCATTTTTTTATGTTTTAACACATAGAAATCTTACATTGACAATTTTATATCAAGAAATTCATACAGTGATTTGAAACTTTAGATAAATTAATATAATACACCAATATGTGCCTTTATCTTTTTCATATGCTTTTTGTGAATATTCAGAAATCACAAAATTACATTAATGATGTATTATTAAAATTATTGAACTTATATAAAAATAAAAAACATCAAAAGTACACGTACACAAACTTAGGAAAGCCAGACAAAACCTTATATAACAAATAACACAAGAATTATTTGTAAAGGCTTTTCCATAGCCCCTTATTTACTAATATGACAAAAATTGTGAGTATCAACAAGAAGCTAATAACTTTAATTCCTAACTTTTTACGTACCTCCATTTCAGGCTCAGCAGCCCATTGAAGAAAATTGACTATATCATACGCCATGTTTTCTATCTTAGAATCCGTACCATCTGTGTATTGAACTAAATTATCAGACAATGGAGGAGCCATTAATATTTTTCCAGTACTAAAATAAGGATTAGTATATAAACCACCTTCATCAGGTTCACTGCTTTCATAGCCAGTCAATAAAGAATATACATAATTTGCACCATTATGCCTTGCCTTAATCATCAAAGATAAATCAGGTGGAAATGCACCTTTATTGGCAGCTTTAGCAGCTTCCTTATTAGGGAAAGGTGATACAAAATAATCTGACTGTATACCTGGACGTTCAAACATCTCACCACTATCATTTGGACCATCTGATACTTGATAAGACGCAGCAATAGCTTTTACTTCATCTTCAGAAAATCCTACATCACGTAGATTACGAAATGCTATCCTTCTCATAGAATGACAAGATGAACATACTTCCTTATATACTTGATAACCACGCTGTATAGATTGCCTATCAAATGCCCCTAATATACCATTAAATTTCCAATTAATTTTTTTAGGAGATGCATGCTTAAATTCATCAGCAACACACATAGATGAAATACAAATAAAAAAAATTGCAAGAAGATATCTAATTAACATTATTTCATCCCCGGTACTGCATCACTTATAGTCTTTGGAAGTGTAATTGGCTTTTCATACTTAGACAGTATAGGTAACACAATGAAAAAATATGAAAAATAATACAATGTAGATAATCTACTAAGTGTTACAAATGGTTCCTTCACTTCCTGCCCACCAAGCCAAGTTAAAAAACAAAAATTTAATACAAACAACACATAAAAAACTCTAAAAATTGGACGGTAACTACCACTTTTAACTTTGCATCTATCTAATATTGGCAATAAAAACCATACCATTATAGAACCAATCATAGTCACTACACCTAATAACTTATTAGGAATAGAACGCAGCATAGCATAAAAAGGCAAAAAGTACCACTCAGGAACTATATGAGCAGGAGTAACCATAGGGTCAGCTTCAATATAATTATCTGGATGTCCTAAATAATTTGGAATATAAAATACAAATAAAAATAAAAATATAAAAAATATACCAAATGTTATACAATCTTTAACAATAAAGTATGGATATATTGGAATAGTATCCTTTTTAGATTTTACTTCTACTCCACTTGGATTACCTGATCCAAATCTATGAAGTGCTATAACATGCAAAGAAGCAAGCGCTAATATAATAAAAGGTAATAAATAATGTAATGCAAAAAATCTATTTAACGTAGGATTGTCAACAGAAAAACCACCCCATAACCACTGTACAATATCTTGACCAACTAAAGGTATTACAGAAAATAAGTTAGTAATAACTGTTGCACCCCAAAAGCTCATTTGACCCCAAGGCAACACATAACCCATAAATGCAGTTGCCATCATCGCAAAAAAGATGAAAATACCAATAAACCAGACTAATTCCCTAGGACTCTTATATGAACCATAATACAAACCACGCAATATATGTATATATACAACTATAAAAAAGAATGAAGCACCAACAGCATGAGTATACCTTATTAACCACCCATAATTAACATCACGCATTATTCTTTCAACGCTATTAAACGCATGTGCAACATGCGGAGTATAATGCATTGCTAAAAATATACCTGTTATAATCTGTAATATTAGTGCAATACCGGCAAGCGAACCGAAATTCCATGCATAATTTAAATTTTTAGGAACTTGATATGAAGCTAACCCTTTTAAAAAAGCACAAATTGGCATTCTGTATTCTATCCAAGCTAGGATACCCTTTCCTTCAGGCTTTTTCATATTGTCATGTTCAGACATTAATTAATACCTCTTAATTATACACTTATGCAACATCAGTCCCTTTCGTACCTATAACAATAACATCCTTTTTAGAAAAATAGTAATCAGGTACAGGCAGATTAAGTGGAGCAGGTCCACTAACAATTCTACCAGATGTATCATATTTAGAACCATGACAAGGGCAATACCAACCTTTTTTTCCATCATCCACTTCTACTGGAACACACCCCAAATGAGTACAAATACCTACCATCACTAACCACTCTTCTCTTCCTACATGAGTACGTTCTTGATCAGATTGTGGATCTTTTAGACTATCCATTTTAACAGACCTAGCTTCTTCTATCTCCTGTGTTGTACGTTTACGTATAAAAACAGGCTTCCCCTGCCATTTTACAACTTTAGTTTTTCCCTCTTTAATGTCTGACAAATTCACTTCAATAGTAGATTGCGCTACTACTTCTGCAGATGGACTTAAAAACTTTATTAAAGGGTATACTGAAGAAAACAATCCAATACCTGCCATAGATAAAGTAGTCAAACCTAAAAAATCACGCCTTTTAACTTTTGTCTTAAAAACAGAGCACTTATTCTCATCATTACTCATAATTACCCTTCAATATTACAAATACATATGACATCAAATTGTCATAACACTAGCCCAACATTATAAAAGCAATATAAGGTTATACAAACATATTTTATTAATTAATTACCCATTTTCTATATCAAAGCTATACTACTCCTTAACCTTCATATACAAACTAAATATACAAATCTTATTTTAAAGAACATATCAATATATTTAACACACCATTAAGAATTAAAATCAGCTACAAATCAATGCACACAACAATAAACCTATATAATATTTATGATAAAAAGTAAAGCATCAACAATCACAAGACTATCAAATAATTACTTTTATATCAAGAATTATAATAATTATTTAATAATACAATATATTAAAATTTTAAATATAAAAAGCATTTTAATTAAATTAAAGATACTATATGCATATGCCCACCATCCATAAATAACTCTCCATTACTCACACAAATTCATATTCTGCCTAAGATTTTTAATATTTTATCTTTCTGCCTACTCAATTGACAATCACTTGCTCCTATCAAACTTTCATCATTAATTGTACGATTATATGCTGACACTTCTTTCAGTAAATTATCACGTAATTTTGTTTTAATCCTCAACTCATTCTTTAAAGAATCTATGATATTTTTATTATCTTCATCAGCATTAGTCTTAATATATTCATAATAATAATCAGCTAACTTATCTACCACAAACATAAAAAAAAACAATGGCAATAAAGCATAATACATATTTAACTCAGCTGACAAAAACTTTTGATTAATACAACTATAAAAGGACTGGTATAAAAATATTGACAATGCTATAACAAATGTAATAAGTTTTACTGTTTGACATAATGAATTAAGATCATAGCACTTTTTATTTGTTGATATTAAATGTTCTTTTTTGATATTAATACAAATTTTATTATCATTACATAGGTTAGTGAAATACCATTCTATTTCCCTCTTAATAATATTAAGTTCTATTTTCAAATTATCTAAACTAACTTTCAAACAATAAATTCGTTCATTTTGTTTACTCAATTTGACATTACACTCACTACTTTTCTTCAGTATTAGATTAGAAATACAAAACATAATCAAAGCATTTGCAACTAACATCCCATATATCTTAATAT
Source organism: Ehrlichia minasensis (assembly GCF_004181775.1). Taxonomy (NCBI): domain Bacteria; kingdom Pseudomonadati; phylum Pseudomonadota; class Alphaproteobacteria; order Rickettsiales; family Anaplasmataceae; genus Ehrlichia; species Ehrlichia minasensis. The sequence continues at coordinate 119,275 of NZ_QOHL01000001.1, read as the reverse complement.
TAATAAATGTTGGTGAAGTTTTATCAGCTCCATATATTTTAAAAAAAACAGTAATCCCAATACTTAACAATAAACACACCCACAAGCATATAGCATTGACCTTCTTGCTAAAACATCTCATTAATATATTAAAACTAAATATCAGTAATAAAGAACCAATAACTAAACCAATAGCACGTGTTATTAATTTTTTAGCAGATGGCATATTATTCTTTATATTTATTAAAAGTTATGCTAATTTTAGCATACTATTTTAATATAACTATAAAAAATATTCAAACTTATATACAAATATCTAATTCACACATCTGTTGATGCAGTACATACATAACAATAACAGGAATGACACCATTATAATTAAAGGACCAGGAAAAATATCAAATTTCTCAGATAATAAAAGTCCTATAATACCAGAAAATATAGAAATAACTGTAGAAATTATTATCATTTGTAACGGAGTCTTTGAGATTAATCTTGCCGCTGCAGCAGGAATAACTAAAAAAGCAGTAATTAACAATATTCCTACTAATTGGGCTGCAAAAGCAATAAAAATGGAAAGTATTACCAAAAATTCCAACTTTATAAAACCTATATTTACACCTTCAGATGCAGACAAATCATTACTTATAGATATAATTAACCAATATTTCCATCTATATACAATAATAGTAATAATTACCAAAGATACTAAAGCCATTATTATAAGATCTCTATTATTTAACATTAGTACATCACCAAATAATGAATGGATTATATTACTAGTTGCAGAAGGAAAAAAAGATAACAATATCATTCCTAAAGACATAATAACATTAGTAACAATACTTAAAACAGTATCTATAGAGTAAATTTTATTCATACTATAAGATAGCAGTAGTGCAAAAATAACAGAAATACATAAAATACCACTAGATATACTAATGTTTAACAAAATAGCCAAAGCTACACCTAAAATAGATGCATGAGAAATACTATCCCCCAGATAAGAAAGATTCTTCCATATCATAAACGACCCTAGTGACCCTGTAACTAAGCTCACAATTAATATAGCAACTATTCCATTAACAAAAAAATACTCATTAACAATTTCAAAAAACATAATAACTTATAACGATATTAACGCTGCACAAACATTTCTACCTTCATACAATAGAATATTATATGTACGACAAACTGCTCCTGTAGACATATGCTCAATATTAAAACCGTGTTTCAAAAAATTGTTTTTTACTGCGTTAGGTAAAAATATGTGATTTTTACCAGTACCAATCAACACTATATCTAAAGTTTCATCTAACAATTCAATTATATCTTCCAAATTAGAAATGCTAAGGTTTAAACAAGAAATAATTTTATTAGGGAAAATTATATGAGAACCTAAATAGATATTATCATTTATCAAAAACTGACCAGTACCATACCCAGTAATAACATTTTGATTAGGACAAATAATTGGTGTAATATCCATAATTTCTCATATAATAATTAATTCATTTTATAAATTAATGTCTTAACAAAAACATATAAAACTATCTTATAAACTTAATGTATATTCTACAATCATAAAAACAAGTGTATAACACCTATAACTTATTTCAACTTTATAATTGAAATATACATATAATTCCACACTTAATAAAGCATAACATATATCCAATACTGTAAGAATGACTATCTACAACATAATATAACAAAACATACTGGATTTAATAATACATAATAAATCTATTATTCAATTATTTTACATATACCTCATCTAATAAAAATACTATCCTTAATAGTATCACTATCTATTAATAACAAACAGTTTATATCCTACAAGATTAATAGTTGCTGCTAACTCTGATTCTTTCCTTTTGATTAATTCAGAAATTGTTAACTGATTATCCATAATAAAAATTTGATCTAATAAAACAACATCTTGGTAAAATTTAGCCATCCTACCATCTATTATTTTCTCTGCTACAGCTGCTGGCTTATTTAATTGATCAACTTGCTTTTTTATTATTTCACGTTCTTTATTTAAAAGATCTTTATCTAAAACATCGAGAGATAACGCTTCTGGCTTTGCAGCAACAATATGCATAGCTATTTGTTTTGCAAGTACTTTTAACTTTTCACTATCACCATTAGATTCCAAAGCAACTATTGCCCCTATTTTACCAAGATTATCGATTACAGGATTATGAACATATCCAATAACAACACCACTATTAACAGACAAGCAACCTATTTTATTTAAATGTATATTCTCCCCTATTATTGCAATGTTATTCATTATTTCATCATGAACACTAGTACCACTAATATATTCATGCTTTAAAAAATCATCTATACTTTCAGTAGCATACTGATTAGCTAGCGAAACAAGATTTAATACTAACTTCTGAAATTTTTCATTACGAGCTACAAAATCAGTCTCTGAATTTACCTCTAAAATTGCACCTTGATTTCCATCAACATGAATTGCTATTAATCCATCTGACACATTCTTAGTAGACTTCTTATAAGCCTTTGCAATTCCCTGTTCCCTAAGATAATTTTTCGCTTTTTCTATATCACCATCACAAGAACTTAATGCCTCTTTACAATCACCAACACCTGCACCTGTTAAATCGCGTAATTTTTTTATTGCATTAATATCAATTTTCATTATTACTTCCTCCTATAAGATCTTCTTCTTTAATACTTGCAGCATTATCAGCAGCATTATTGTCATTATTTTTATTATTCTTATTATCTCGATTACTTGTTCCTAAAAGATCATCTCTCTTCTCTACCGAGAAATCTTTAATACCATCAACATTAATACCAGACTTAGCTAAATCAGAACGTATTGCTTCCAATATAGTATCCGATACAATCTTACAGAAGAAATCAATTGAACGTACAGCATCATCATTTCCAGGAATTGGATAATCTATACCAGTAGGATCAGAATTTGTATCTAACACTGCTATTACAGGAATATTCAATTTATTAGCCTCTTTAATTGCAATATGTTCCTTATTCGTATCAATTACAAATAAGACATGAGGCAATCCCCCCATATTACAAATACCTCCTATAGACCTATCAAGTTTTGCCCTTTTCTTCTCAAAAAGTAACAATTCCTTCTTTGTAAATTGATTATCAACATTCTCTATTAATTTTTCATATTCTCTTAGTTTTTTTATTGATAAAGAGATAGTTTCCCAATTTGTTAACATACCTCCCAACCATCTATTATTTACATAATACTGTCCACAACGTATTGCTTCATCAGCAATGATAGCAGACGCTTGAACTTTAGTTCCGATAAATAACACTCTTCCTCTTTTAAGAACTACATCATATAAAGCTTTTAATGCATTCTTAAGTAATACTACGGTATTTTGCAGATTAATAATGTGAATATCATTATGTACACCATATATATATGGAGCCATCTTAGGATTCCATCTACTTGCTTTATGACCAAAGTGAACACCAGATTCTACTAAATCCCGCATTGTAAATTTTGGTAAATTAACCATTTTATTCCTCTAATTTCATAACAGTTACTCCTCCATGACAACTACCTGCTAATGTATAACAGGACCATTATGTTACATCATGTGTGAAATGCAATTCCAATAAATAACTTAATACACAGAAATATCTAAAACATTTCCATTGTCATCATTATTCAAATGCTTACCATGGTAGCAATTGCTACCATTCTTAGCAAGAAATTTATTATAATTACAAACACACTTATTGTTATAAATTCAAAATAGATTACTAGCATTAACTAATTGACATACTAATATTCTGTTGCGTAAATATTGAAAATTAACTTTACGAGATCTAGTACACTATCTATTTTAACAAAGTGGATTGAAAAGCAGTCAATAAGTAAAAAAAGATGTGATTTTCATACTCTGAAATACACTTTATAGTGTTGTAAAACAATATAAATTAGCAAACAAATCTAAAGGATATTTAATACTGTTTTTAATATGAATATATTTTAAAATACAAAATTAATGATAAAACAGCTTACTTAGTTATAAAAAATCTTTGATATACATGCATGCTCTAGAAAAAGCAATGCAAACAAAAAAATTTAATGCTTACGTTAAGCTACTTACATAGAATAAATATTGATCCAAAGGTTTTTTCCCAATTATAAAAACCTTTGATCCGCAAATACAATATAGAAAAAAGTAACCTAATAGACCACGTATAACTATATAACTCAATTACCAAAATTTAATATTTATAATTAAGGTACTTATATAGCAAAATATTGATTCAAAATTGAATAAGTTTCATATAATGGTAAACCTATAACTGAAGAATATGAACCATTGATTGATAATACAAACTTACCAGCATTAGTTTGTATACTACATGCCCCTGATTTTCCTTGCCATTGCCTAGAATCTATATAAGCATCTATCTCTTGTACAGATAAATTCTTAAATTTCACTATTGTCACCACATTCCTACAATGTAATTTCCCATGAGGAGTATATAAACAAACAGTAGTATATACCCTATGCCTACGCCCTGATATTAATTTTATACATTCAAGAGCTTGTTCTTCTGTTTCTGCTTTCGGTAATATTCTCCTACCACAACATACAACAGTATCAGCACTTAATACAAACTTATCAGGATGTAATAACTTCACCTTTTCACATTTTGCTTGAGCTACACGTAGTGAATAAGCCTTAGGTAATTCCTTCTTTAAAATCACTTCATCTATATCAGGAGATATTATTTCTCCAGGAACCACACCAATTTGCTCTAGTAAAGATAATCTCTGCTTTGAAGAAGAAGCTAATATCAAACTATCAAATCTAAGCATCTGTAATTTTTAATCTTCTAATAATCCTACCTTTTCCTACTTCACCTTTATTAATACCATAAGTACTAATTTCCACTAATACTCTATCATGCATTAAAATACGTATTTTACTTTTTCTTATTTTCCCTGAAGCGTGTGCTATAATCTCGTAATTATCATTGAGCTTTACCATAAAAGTTGCATCACGTAATAACTTAACTACAATACCTTCAGCTTCAATTATACCTTCTTTTGTTACCACTACATTTTATCAAATAATAAACTCTTTACATTGTAGAATACACAACACTAACCTGCAACATAATTTTTATAATATAAAACAATGTACAAGTTTAATCTATGACTACTCATACTCAATATGTGTATTTTCTTTTACATACTCATGCCCTAAAGTAATCAGTTTAATATCATCAGGAGAGTTTATAATCCAAACATCTCCATTGTATTCACTATCAATAATTTCAATAGGTATAAATTTTACTTTCTCATCAACAATTACTTTAATACCTAAATCTCCATTATCTTGCAAATCCAAAGCAGAAGACGAGATTCTATGAGCTTTATAATTTCCTAATGGAATTTTCACAGAATAAACAGCTCCATGCGCAAAAATCTTCAAATCATCATTATCCAATATCATTTCAACTCTATAAGTTCTTGTACTACTATTTATTACTTTACTAATAAAAGTAATAGGAGCATCTACTTCTTTACCTTGTGCAATTAAAATCTTACAAATACTACCTAATTTCAACTTACTTAAATACTTTTCTGGAACATAAGTAACCACTCTGATTTTATCAAAATCAACTAAGTGTACAACTGACATTCCAATAGATAGCAACTCACCAACTTGAACATTAATTTTATCTATAAATCCAGAAAAAGGAGCACTTATTTCAGTACTATCTAAATTAATTTGTGCTTTTTTAACATCGGCTTTAGCTGATTCTAAAGCAGCAAAAGACAATGCATCATTTATTTCAGATCTATAACCATATTCATTTAAAGATTGCGAAGCTTTATATTCAAGTTCCCTCTGTCTTAACAAAGCTTGAGCTTGCTTTAATTGCACTTCTTTTTCATATTTTTCTACCTTAACTAAAAGATTACCCTTTGTAATATAATCACCATCTTTTACTAAAATATCTGATACTTTACCAGCAACTTCTGATATAATATTTACATGATGGAAAGCTTCTACTTCACCTATCAAAGATAAATATACTAACTTTTCCTGGGCATTAGACTCTATTACCCGAACATTAGGAGTGTTATTATGCAACACATCCTGTTCTACATGAACACTCTTCTTAAATACTCCACTACCAATCCAGAAAACAGCCAACAACAAAATACACAACGCTATCTTATATTGTAACTTCAACTTTAATAGCTTACGTAACACAATATTTAAACCCTATATTTCAATGTGATAATTATTTTAAAAATGCTGCTTCACATGCATCTCTAAATGCTTCATTAACATCTGGATGTGAATGACAAATACGAAATATATCTTCTGAGGATGCTCTATAAGCCATAGCAATAGCAGCTTCATTAATCATAGTATCAGCATAAGCACCAATGATATGAACACCTAAGATAGCATTATTTTCTTTAGAAGTTAATACCTTTACAAACCCAACTGCATTATTTGTAATTCTTGATCTACCATTTGCAGAAAAATTAGATTTACCAACACTATAGCTATAATTAGCATTCCTTAAATTCTCTTCTGTTTTCCCAATAGATGCAACAGCAGGATGTGTATATATAACAGATGGAATAATTTCATAATCTACATGTGGAATATAACCAGAAATCAACTCTGCAACAGCAATACCTTCCTCTTCTGCCTTATGTGCAAGCATTGCTCCACCAATAACATCACCAATAGCAAATATACCTGGTATATTTGTCTCATATCTACTATTTACCTTAATAAAACCCTTAGAATCACATTCTATTAAATCGTTATCAATCAACCCCTTAGTATATGGAACACGTCCAATGGATACTAGAACTTTATCTGCCTCTATTACTTCAGACTTACCATCTTTTACAGATTCAAGATGTATAGTCAAGTTGCTTCCTTTCCTATCTATAGAAACAACTTTAGTAGATAACTTAAAATTAATACATTGCTTTTTTAAGCTTGTAAGCAGAGCTTTACTAATATCACCATCCATACTAGGAGCAATTTTATCTAAAAATTCAACAACAGTAACCTCAGAACCAAATCTACTCCACACAGATGACATTTCTAATCCTATAGCTCCAGCCCCTATAACAACTAATCTCTTCGGTGGCTCTTTAAAAGACAAAGCTGCAGTAGAAGATACTATTTTTTCTTCATCAATAGTAATACCAGGAAAACTAGATACATCAGATCCAGTAGCAATGACTATATTTTTGCTCGTTACCTGTTGCTCACCATTATCCCCATTTATAGCAACAACAAAATTATTAGAATTTACAGCTTGTATTTTTCCAACACCACATAAATAATCAATTTTATAACTAGAAAACAACTGACCAATTCCACTTCCTAACTCAGCAATATTTTTATCTTTAAAAGACATGATATTACTCAAGTCAAAATTTAAATTATCAAATGTTATACCAACTTCAGATAAATCATTTTTCAAATGATAATACTCATGGGAAAAATGTAACAAAGCCTTAGAAGGAATACAACCCACTCTTAAACAAGTACCACCTAAAATCTTATTTTTATCTACACATGCAACTTTTAATCCAAGTTGAGACGCTCTAATTGCACATTTATAACCTCCAGGTCCACCACCAATAACCACAATATCATAATTTTGCATAATTCATACCATAATATTTACTTTTAATGAAAAATAACTACCTTACCTTTATCTGTTACAATATAAACTGAAGAGTTAAGAAATACTGGAACATAATAAGCTGACGATAATATATAATTTACCATCTTTAAAGTACCGGATTTATAATCCAAATACACTATACATCCATCATTGGATATAACCAAAATTTCATCACCTATTATAATAGGAGTACTCCACTTGTTTTTTAGTTTGCCATGCTGCAATAAATCATACTGCCACAAAAAATCTCCTGTACTGACATCCAACAATACAAGTTTATTATCAATAATAGCTGCTATATTTCCTCTATCAATTTGAGAAACATATTCAACCTTTAAATCTTTTGACCATCTGGTTTTACCAGACTCAATATCAATATTTGATATACTATGCAATTTATCAACAGCAATCACAGTACTATTTGTTGCTTGCAAAGCAGCACCATTAGAAAAAGCAATATTAGCTGCAGATATATTACTTTCCCAAATTTTCAAACCACTTAAATAATTAAATGCAATAACCTTCCCATTTGAAAAAGAGAATATTACAGTATTACCATACAATGCTGAAGAAGCAGAACTATAGCTTTTTACTTCAGGAAGTGATTCCTGGCTGCTCCACAGTAAAGAGCCGTTAAATATATTAAAAGACGACAAGTTATTATCTACAGTAACAACTATCAAATTACCATCAACAATTATAGGAGATCCAGCAATTACGCTACTTAATCCTTTTTGCCATTTTATTTCTCCAGTTTCAAAATCTATACCATATATACTATCATCTACAACATAAAATATCATATTTTCAGAATATAATATATTAGCTCTATACATTTTACTGTATTTTGAAAATTCTAACTTCCAGTAACACTTTTCAAAATTTTTACTATCTATAGAATGCAGAATACCACTCCTGGTTAAAAATATAATCCTATCATTAACGAATACAGGCATTACACCTTGATGCATCTTTAAAGAAATTACATCTCTGTTACTTAATTTACTAGCAAGAACAGCAACATCTTCACCATGACTATTACCAGAATTATCAGACATTTCAACATCATAAAGACTATGTTCTTGCACTACTCCACCTGCCAATATCAACATAGGATATAGCAAGACAAGAACAATTAAAGTTACAATACCGGATTTTATCATTTATATATCAAAAATTATTACATTACTAAACTAACTATATTACTTATACAAAGAAATCAACTACTTTGTGTATCCATTACACACGTACTGCAAATAATATTATTATTTATAAATTCTATACCTTGATATTAAAATCAGTTTTATATTTCTAATATATAAATATATTAAATATTGCATATCTAAAAAATAATTTTCAATCAAATGCGGTTAAAATAATGACTATCTCAGAAAATTAAAGTGTGTTATATTAACTATCCATCTAAAAAATCAAAATTCTATATAAATATTAAATTTAACACTACATTTCATACTATTTTAAATTCTTCAATAACATTTAGAATTATCAATCATACAACAAATTAAAAATACTATAGATTTTCAGGTATTAAACTCAGATTATTCAAGCACCACATATTATCATGATTTCATCGATAAAAACCCAATAACTTTGTATCAACAATATTAATTTACAAAAGTTTTGTAAATGCAATACAAAAACATATCAAGTATAAATATCCATCAATTTTTAAAATATATCTACTATATATTAACAAATATGATATAAACATGATAGTGAAACAGTTCATTAAATTTATGACCAATCATTCTGTAATTTTATGTATATTAGATGGATGGGGTAATAGTGAAAATAACCAGTTTAATGCTATCGCTCAAGCCTACAAACCATGTTGGGATAATATAATACTACAGTACCCAAAAAGTCACTTAACTACTCATGGATCAGCTGTAGGTCTTCCAGATGGACAAATAGGAAATTCAGAAGTTGGACACATTAACTTAGGAAGTGGTAGAATTGTCTTACAAGACTTATGTAAAATAAACAATGAGATAAAACACATTAAAGATAACATTTATCTATTAGAATTCATCAATAAAATAAAGAAAAACAATGGCATATGTCATATAGCTGGCCTATTATCTGATGGGGGAGTACACTCATCTTATACACATATGTTAGATATAATTAACATATTATCTGACTTTCAAATACAAGTAGCAGTTCACATATTTCTAGATGGGCGTGACACTCCACCAATATCAGCTATCAAATATATCAGTATTTTATGTGAACACATCAAACATTTAAATAACGTCAATATCTCAACACTAAGCGGTCGCTACTACGCAATGGATCGTGATAATAGGTTAGATCGCACAACAAAAGCATATAATACTATAGCATTTGCAAATGCCAAACGTTACGAAGATCCATTAACAGCTGTACAAGACAGTTATAATATTGGTATCACAGATGAATTCATATTACCATGCATCATTGGAAATTATCAAGGTATGAAACCACAAGATGGCTTCATTATGACAAATTTTAGAAGTGATCGAGTAATACAAATTATTAAAATGATTATAGGAGATATTAAAACTGACAACCATATAACATTAGAGAACACAATAGGCATGGTCAAATATTCAGATAAAATCAACATACCATGCTTATTTCCAAACAATAACATTACAAATACACTAGGAGAAGTTATAGCAAATAATCAATTACATCAACTAAGGATTGCAGAAACAGAAAAGTACGCACATGTAACCTTTTTTTTTAATGGTGGAAAAGAAGATATGTTTGAAAATGAAGATAGAATCATAATTCCATCACCCACTGTAGCTACTTACAATCTAACACCAGAGATGTCTGCAAAAAAAGTTACTGACATAATAATTGAAAAAATAAAATTACAAAAATATTCCCTAATTATTGTAAATTATGCAAATGCTGACATGGTAGGACATACTGGAAACATAGACGCAACAAAACAAGCTATAACAACAATTGATCAATGCTTAAGTAAAATATTAAACTGTATACAAAGCACTAACTATGTATTAGTAATTACTTCTGACCATGGAAATGCAGAAGAAATGTTCGACGTAAAAAATAATATGCCATATACAGCACATACATTAAATCCTGTTCCATTTATAATATGTAACTACAATAAAAAAATCAGATTAAAAAATGGAAGATTATGCGATGTAGCACCAACAATTCTAGAAATACTGAACTTAGCAAAACCAAAAGAAATGACAGGTGTTTCACTGATTGAACAGATATAATACAAGTCAATCTTCTATAAAAAAATAAGACAAAAAACTACAAAAAAGTGTTTTCTTATATATCAATGACTTAACATAAGTTTATATCTTAAAAAATAAGAATCATTAGTTTTTGTTCTTTCTAAAATTCAATTTTTTTACAATCATATTAGTAAACAAAAACCATTATTTGTAGAATAAGATAGAAGATTATTACTGCTTAACTTGATAACCTTAATCAGAAATCTGTTATGAATTTTTTTTCTTATATGTCATGTGACATGATGCAATAATCATAAGGTTACAAAGTATTCTATCGAATTACATACTAAACATTTCTACCAATTAAATAGAGTTCAATACAACAAACAAAAATTCCAATTTGTAGATTTTTTTTCACATTTAACTTTACTAACATAAAAAAGTATTTTACCAAATTACCTACCAACATTTTGTACCAAGCTCATATAAATATCACCAAATACAATAAACAAAAATGCTAACTTTTACTGTCATATGGATTTTTATTTTTTTTCAAGTTTAATTTTATTGGAATTTCACTGATAGAAAAGTGTCTCCTTAAACTTTTCATTAAATATTGTTGATAAGTTAGGTCAATGGCATTTAAATTGTTAACAACTATAACAAAAGTTGGAGGCATCACTCTGACCTGAGTAATATACTTTAGTTTCACTACTTTACCATGAAATAATGGAGGTTTATGATAATCCACAGCCAACTTCAACCATTTATTAAGCATGGGAGTACTAATACGCATTGTTAGATATTTATAAAGCTCTATGCTCTTATCAATAATTTTATTACAGTTAATATTTTTTAGTGCAGAAATTTCCACAATTGGAACTTCAAAGTTTAACTTATTATAATCACAAATATCTTTCAATAACTCAGACCTATCTTTCCTAGCAACCATATCCCACTTATTTAAAGCAACAATAAGAGCTTTACCTTTTTGTATTGCAAGATCAGCAATCGATAAATCCTGCTGTTCTATACCATAAACAGAATCTATAATTAAAACTACAACATCTGATCGATTAATTGATTCAATAGCCTTGTGAACAGACGTTACCTCTATTTCTTCAATTACCTTTGCTTTCTTACGCATACCTGCAGTATCAATCAATGTAAACATTTGATCTTTATATTGATACTCTATATCTATAGGATCTCTAGTTGTGCCAGCTTCAGGACTTACAATCATTCTACTTTCACCAAGCAAACTATTAACAAAAGTTGATTTACCAGCATTTGGTCTACCAACAATAGAAAGCCTAATGTTATTTGATTTTACAATCTCTAAATCATACACTTCAACAAATGGTAGTAAAATCTCATATAAATCAATCAAACCTAAATTGTGTTCCGCAGAAATATAAACTGGACCTATAAAATCAAAATGTCCTAAATAATCTACAGTGTAACATTTTTTTTGACTTTCACATTTATTTGCAACTAATATCACAGGTTTCTGTGTATTCTTTCTTAAATATTTTGCAAATTCCAGATTCTTATTATCTTGCTCAACCTTAGCATCAACAACAAAAAATACAATATCGCATCCTTCTATAGCCAATTTTACCTGACCTAATACTAGTGCAGATAACTTTATTGTACTATCTACTCCACCAGTATCAACAACCTTAAACTTCAAGCCACATAAATCAGCGTTCCCTTCTCTTCTATCTCTTGTCAAATTAGGAGTATTGCTAACAATTGCAGATTTTTGATTAGTTAACCTATTAAAAATAGTAGATTTCCCAACATTAGGTAACCCAACTATAGCTACTTTTAACATACAAAAATTCTATATTTTTTATAAATATTGCACAGATGTACATCAAATACAAGTATTGAATAGATTACGTCTGACATATTACCAAATATATAAAAATCAACATTTATTAGATAATTAATAAAAATGTCAATTCAATAAATCTCATGAAAGTAAATTATATAGTTAACTTTCAAAGAATTTGCTATATAATTTCCAGGGTTTGTTGGCTTTATTAAGAAAAAATGTCTCAATTAACAAGTTACTACAATGCTGTTCTCGTATTATCAGATGGAAAGCATTTTTTTGGAAAATCAATAGGAAATAGAATACCAACAGTTGGAGAAGTATGCTTTACCACATCAATGACAGGATACCAACATACTATTACTGATCCATCATTTGCAGGACAAATTATTACTTTTACTTTCCCCCACATTGGTAATGTTGGAATAAATAATAAAGATTTTGAAAATCACAATATATTAACCCATGGAATTATAGTAAAAACAATATCAGAAGATTCTCATTCAAGATCTTATTCAAACTTAGAACACTGGATGATACAAAATAACTTAACTGGAATCTCTGAAATTGATACCAGGGCATTGACATGTCATTTGCGTAATAACGGATCACAAAATGGAGTAATACACCACTTTGATGATATCAATTTAATAAATTTACCAGAATTACAAAAACAAGCTTCTAAATACAATTACACAGAACATTGTTTAACTATAAAATTTAAAAATAATTACAAAAGAATAGATTACAACTCCCAACTCTATAATATAGTTGTAGTTAATTTCGGAGTAAAATCAGGTATATTATATGCTTTATCTAAACTAGGGTGTAAAATTCACATAATTTCAGGAAATGAAGACAACTTATCACAAAAAGTATTATCATTAAAACCACAAGGCATAGTACTATCAAACGGGCCAGGTGATCCATCTGCATTTTCTGAAAGCATTATTAAACAAATTAAAACATTAATAGAGTCTAAAATACCAGTACTTGCTATATGCTTAGGACACCAACTCATTTCATTAGCAATAGGAGCAAAAATTACTAAAATGCTATTTGGACATAGAGGCAGTAACCATCCTGTTTATAATAAAATTAACAATAATATAGAAATCACAAGCCAAAATCACGGGTTTGTTGTCAATGAAGATTCACTTCCTACAAATGCTCAGATAACACATAGGTCATTATTCGATAATACAATAGAAGGTATTCAAGTAGATGGCTATCCAATAATTTCAGTACAATATCATCCAGAAGGAAATCCTGGACCGAATGATTCAAGTTATATATTTGATAACTTTATCAATTTAATAAAAGAAAATAATTAAAAGCTCTTTTAAAAATTCTATAAACTCACATAGAATCTAAATAATTAAATATTGTTAAATTTCATAAACGTATTCAAGTTTTATACTTTAACATCTGAATATCAGCTTACTTTTTTATAAAGATTAATAAATCTAATTGTTTTAAAATATAACAACACATTTTACTAATTTAGCAATGCATCACTTTATATGGATAAATATCAAATCATAACAACATTTATATGTATTCCATACTTTACTTACAATACTCCATATGTTGTAATATTTGTCACTAATGTACAGGGTAAATGACAGGTATGTAATGCATCAAAATCCAAAAAAAAATGTAGAAGTCATTCTTGCAAATCCAAGAGGGTTCTGTGCAGGAGTATCTAGAGCAATAGAAACTGTAGAATTAGCTGTAAAATATCATAGCAATAACAGAAAAGTTTATGTATTACATGAAATTGTACACAATCAGTACATCATTAATTCTTTAAAAGAAAGTGGTGTACTTTTTATAGATACATTAGATCAAGCTGAAGATGGATCAATACTCATATATAGTGCACATGGGGTTTCAAAAGAAATAGAACACTTTGCACAACTACGTAATCTAGAGATAATAAATGCAACATGTCCACTAGTCACCAAAGTACATAAGGAAGTACAGGCTTACGATAAAGAAGGATACCAAATAATATTGATTGGTCATAAAGGGCATCGCGAAATAGAAGGAACTATCGGACAAATAACAACACCTGTACTGTTAGTACAAACCGTATCAGATATTGATAATATAAAAGTTATAAACCCAAATAAACTTGCATACGCAACACAAACTACTTTGAGTGTAGATGATACAAAAGAAATAATTAATAAGTTAAAACAAAAATTTCCTAATATTAAAGGACCAGATTTAAAAGATATATGTTATGCTACTCAAAATAGGCAAAATGCTGTAAAACAATTATCAGAACTAGTAGATATTATGTTTATATTAGGGAGTAAAAACAGTTCAAATTCAAATCGTCTCAAAGAACTAGCTAAATTAAAAACCTCTGCTTTTTTAATAGATTCCCACAAAGAAATTGATTTCAATCTTCTACAAGATGTAGAAAAAATTGGGATAACTGCAGGAGCATCAGCTCCAGAAATATTAATAACAGAAGTTATAAACTCACTCAAACAACACCTAAACATCAAGTTATCAAACTTAGAAATCGCCAAAGAAAATATTGCTTTCAATATACCAAAACAACTAAGAAAATATAAACAATAGAACTATATTTCATACTACTATAGAGTAAAATCAATATTTTAATGTATTAAAAATTTAATATGAGAAAAATTACAATATTTATTATATATACAATTCATGATAAAGTTATGATTATTTAATAACATTAAGATATAAAGGAAAAATCCATGAAGAACAATACAGATATTCTGATCAAGGTTATCAAGTTAAATAATAATAACCTTCCACTTCCATCTTACTCAACAGAGGATAGTTCTGGTATGGATCTATATTCCGCAATGACACCAGACGTCACACTTGAACCAGGTTGCAGAGCTTGTATTAATACTGGTATTGCAATTTCTGTCCCTAATGGATATGAAGCTCAGGTAAGGCCGAGATCTGGATTAGCACTTAAATTTGGCATTACTGTACTCAACACTCCAGGAACTATAGATGCTGATTACCGTGGAGAAATTAAAGTTATTTTAATTAACCTTGGACATGAGACATATACTATCAAATACGGTGACAGAATAGCACAAATGGTAATAGCACCAGTAATACATGCTTCATGGAATCTTGTTAAGGATTTAGACGATGATATCACAAAACGTGGTGATCAAGGGTTTGGATCAACAGGCATATAAATTTTGCACATATAAATTGCTGGTAAATTGTATTTACTTGATTTTAATTCTTCACTATTATTAATAATGTCTAGCACAATAATAAAGTTTGGTGTAAAAATAACTATTCTCTTAACGTTACATCACAAATCTAATTCTAATACTCCAAAAACTAGACTCTCAGACATTGATTAAAAGACACTAAAGCTATACCAATACTTTGCAAAAACATATATTACCTTCACATAATGATTTCTGACTCTACTGATTCTATATTCTATCTCTAAAAATTTTATACTTAAAAACCAGATTTCAAGTTACTGACTAAAAGTACATTAATATTATATTCATAACATCTAAAATACACATTACACAACAATAACATTCAGTATAAATCTACTATCATGAATATAGTTTTTTACATCCTACACAACATTACGTGCACAACATTTTAATTTGTAACTTGGTATAAAAGTAATTATCATCCTAACATTACAAACCACATAAAACTTTACACACTATCACTAGAGAGTTTAACATAACATTCAAAGTTAGATTTTAAATCACTGATCAAACTCTCTAATATTACGTGTACAATATTCAACTCGTAATAACAATACTTGGTACAAAAGTAATTATCATCCTACATTAATATTTATAAATCTAACGACTTCAAATCTCATATCTAACAAAAGGCCTTAAACTACACCATTGAAAAAGTGTACTAACATTATATCTACATACCATCAATATATTCAACACAATATGGTTACATAAATGCCAATATAAGTATATAATTATTTCTAGCATAATATTCATATTAGTATAAAAAGTATATTTTTAATTCCATAGTAAACTGACTTTAAATATCTAATTAGCTGTTAACACCATAAAACACATTTTATATAACGAGTAATAAACAATGACATTCCATGAAATAAGATTTCCAGAAGATATTTCTTATGGATCAACTGGAGGACCAGAATTTTCAACAAGTATTGTACAAACAAACAACGGTAGTGAATATCGAAAAGTAAATTTATCATATTCACGCAATAAATACAATATAATGTACAATGTAAAATCAGAAGATCAACTACTAAAACTAATTAAATTCTTCTATGTGCATAGAGGTAAAGCTATTGGATTTCGTTTTAAAGATTGGTCAGATTACAAAGCAAAAAAAGAACAAATAGGAATAGGAAACGACAAACAAAAAAATTTTCAAATCACAAAAACATACAGTATTGATCAACATTCATATATACGTAAAATTACAAAACCAGTCATTAATACAGTAAAAATATATTATGATAATATTGAAAAAGTTGATGGATTTTCTGTAAACTTTTCCAACGGCCAAATAGAATTTAATACTCCACCACATAATGGAGTAATAATATACGCAGACTATGAATTTGATGTCCCTGTAAGATTCGATTCAGATTATCTACCATATTCTATAGATAATTACAATGAGCACAATTGCAATAATATTGCACTTATAGAAATAAAAACTTAGATATATAAGATTACTAAATACATATTTCAGCATGCTATGTTAAACAACATACAATTTTGTAGCAATAGCTGATTATTAAATAAAATACAATCTATATTCACATAATATCTAATTATCTTTAACTGCAAGAATAGTATTACAAACATATAGAAAAATATACAATCAAAAACATACCATGAACTTCAGTAGACAAAAGCTATTCTTGATCTAATAATCCACGAATTGCAGTTTCCGCTTCTTTAATTCTTAGTTCTATAGACTCTATTTCCCTATGATCAGTAAGATTTGCTTTTTTAGCTTTTAATGATTCTATCACTGATTTAAGTTGTTCTATTGCTAATGAAATTTCTTCTTTTGATAATCTACGTTTTTGTTTACCACCTTGAGATTCCCCAAATATCTTATCCACAGATTCTAAGACTTTTGATGAAAAATCTTTTGCACATTCATGCAATACAAATGAAAAAGTATTTTTCAAAGATTTTGGAGTAACAAAAGGTGATTTTGTTTTACTAGGGCTTTTAGCTTTACTTTTACTAGACTCTTTTTTCTTCTCTTTATTTTCCACTTTAACATCTGACTGAGCACTGGAAACACCCTGACCACCAATAGCACCTTTTTTGTCACTGACTTTATCCTGAGCTACAGCACCTCTATCCTTACTTGACAAACCAGCAACAGGTTGTACAACTTGTATACTCTGACCCTGATGTAACTCTTCACCAGTACTAACTAAATTAATCAACCCTTCTGCCAAAGATTCTGATTCAGGTACACCAACTTCAGACTCTCCTTTAGCATCAGACTGATCAGATATATCACCAGTTTTTTCAACTACACTATCCTTATCCACTACATCTTGATCCTGTTTACCTTCACCCTGAACATCACTTGTATCAATCTCTTCTGACGTTACAAAACCTTCAGGTGACATTTTTTCACCATCAGCA
Organism: Ehrlichia minasensis; assembly: GCF_004181775.1. Lineage (NCBI taxonomy): Bacteria > Pseudomonadati > Pseudomonadota > Alphaproteobacteria > Rickettsiales > Anaplasmataceae > Ehrlichia > Ehrlichia minasensis. The sequence continues at coordinate 100,865 of NZ_QOHL01000001.1, read as the reverse complement.
GCAGTACTATCGGCCGCATCACTCATACTATCATCAGGCACCACATCTTCAAATTTATCTTCTTGTTGTGTTACCAAACCATCTTTTGGCACTTCACTTAACTTACCTTCATCCTCACTAACAAACAAATCACCACGCGTTTCTTCACTAACAGATGCATCAACTTTTGCATATTTAGTAAGATCTTCTGTTAATAATTTTTCAGCATCTGTATCACCAGCAACATTATACTCTACTTGTATATTTTCATCAGCAGCTTGTTCCATAGTAATACTATGAGGGTCAGTTTCTTGAATATCAGCTTTTTCAAATACAGATTCCATTTCAGCAACTTTTTCCGAAACAGTATCATCAGATGTTTCAGGATTTGGAACATCATCTAATAAAGATTCAGCAGCTTGTTGCTTGAATATACCTTCATCACCTACTGCACTTACATCACTCTCTAAAGAGCCTATATCAAAAACATCAGCTTGTTCAAAAACATTGACACCTACACCTGACTCAACACTACTATCAGTCTCTTGTACAATATTATCCTCAGGAAAAGTAGTATCTGCTTTTACTGCAGATTCTGATTCATCCACCTCATTTTGCTTCACAATTCCAGCATGTAGTCCAGTCTCTTCTCCTAAACCTTCAATATTTTGTCCAGAATGTTCAGCCTGTGAAAACATTGTATTACCTTCTTCTAAAGCAACTGTAGACTCATCAAACATTCCAGCTGTAGTACTAGAACTATCACTTTCTGTACCAACATCTTCCATAGCAGATGCAGAACTTAAAGTGTCATCTACACCACCACTTGGCTGTACAATATCATCGTTTAATATCTGAACATCATCTAACTTCGGACTCAAATCCTCTAATTCTATTTTTTCAAATCCATCATCACCTTCTGTACTACCTGTAGACTCACCAAATATTCCAGCTGTAGTACTAGAACTATCACTTTCTGTACCAACATCTTCCATAGAAGACGCAGAACTTAAAGTACTATCTACATCACCACTTTGCTGCATAATATCACTATGTTCAACACCTAAAGTATCATCAGGTGCAGAACCAAAATCTTGTGATTCAATTGCACTTCCTGCAGAATCTTCAAATACTTCAACTGGAGCCCTAGCAGCAGTATCACCCTCTGTACCAACACCTTCCATAGAAGATGTAGAACCTAAAGCATCGTCTACCACACTATGCTGTTGTATTATACCACTCTGTGTATCTTCAATAACTGAACTGCCATCTGACGGTGGACTTAAAGTTTGCAATTCTACTGTTTCAAATCCAGCATCATGCTCTGTAGTATTTGTAAACTCATTAAATGCTGCAGCTGCTGAATCTCGTGATACTTCTGAATCCACACTATCCATCGGAGATGTCACATCTAAAGGTGTAGTTAATCCAGCATTATCACGTAATACACTATCATGTACACCTTCAACTCCAACTTGTTGTGATAACAATGAATCTGCATCACTCACTGTAGGAGTAACATCTAAATGTGTACTAGAAGAGATAATATCACTATTTAAAGGAACACTTAAATTACTATCTGCTTGCACTACCTCATCTACTTTTGGAACACCTAAACCTTGCAAATTTTCTGAAGAAACATTAAATCCAGACATACCTTCACCAAGTAAATCTTTAGGATGCTCTACTGGAGTATGAGAGTTAGCATAAGCCGTTGTAACTTTATCAAAATCACTACCTAAATTTTTATGCAAAGCATCATCAAGTCTATCAAGATCATATCTTATTTTTTGTAATGCACCCTCATCTGTTGTGTTTTCAATCATAGTTTTGAGCTGTTCTCTTGCATCCAGTGCATCACTTAAATTGTCCTTATTTATAGATATATTTCCATTCTCATCTAACAACCTGTTATCACCATTACCAGGTGATGTTTCTTTATCAGAATGCGGTTTTTCTTTAGCAAAAGGATTTCTATCATCATCTTCTTCACTTGCATTAGGAATATAAGGACTTGGTTTATATTGCTCAGGTCCCAATATATGCGCTTTCAAACTATCTAAAGCAGCTTTACGGTCTTCAAGTATATTATGAATTAACCCACCTTCTCTAGTACCGAACATACTTCCAGCAACATGACCACCTAAATATTTCATTGCATCTAATGGAGAAACTCCTAAATGAGCTCCTATGAAAGCACGAGCATAATTTAATGTCTTAAAGTTATTCCTAAAATCTCTATCATATTCATTATATGAAGAAGTCAAAGGAGCAGTAGCAGCACTAGTAAACTTAACAACATTACCTAAATAAGGTACTCTCTTTAATGCTTCCAAAGGCCTACGAGCTGTTTTAGTTATGTAGTTACCTGTTACAAATTTCAAGCTATCTATACCTTGATCAATCTTCTTAAATACAACACCTAAAACCGGAATTCCTGAGAAAATCTTAAGGAATCCACCTTCATACATGTTAGCAATAGTTTGAGACATCATACTACCACCAGCTAGTGCTACTGCTACACTTTGAATGAAAGCACGCATTTGCCATATTAACAATGCAGCCAAAAATAAAGAACCAACCTCTGACCACAATATCAAATGTCCAGCTTTAATTCCTAAAATCAAATTATAATCATGTTGCTTAATCAACTCATCTTGAGGAGTAGGAGTTTGAGCAGCCTCTCCTATAACATCATTAATAAGACTATTAATTATTTCAGACTTAAAATCTTCATCCTGATATTTATCCAATGCATTCTTTTGCTGAGATTGATCTGCATTTCTTCTGTTTTTGATAATTGTTAAAACTTTATTTTCACTATCAGAGGTTATAGTACCATTTTTCTTTAATTTTTCCAATTCATCTTCTATATCCTTTATTAATCTCGCAGCAACATATTTTTCATTAGAAGCAAGTAATGCATTAATATAATAAGATAATTGCCTAAATGGACTATCCTTAGACACAGTAATACCAAATGGATCACCATCAGTCTGACTATCTGGATCAAGGAAAGGGTAATCTACATACCTAAAATCTTTATGTATACGTTCAGGAGGAACACTAATATATGCACCACCACCAGTAAACTTATATCTCGCATTACCAGAAGTTTTCCTATCATTCAGGTTAAAATCTGTTGTTAAACCAATAACTTTTGGGTCATAAATTTGTCCCGGAGTCCATCCAAAAACACTTCGATCAATTACACAACCAGTACTACCTAATATACAAACTTTTACCTTTAGCCACTCATTATAACATGTAGTAAACCCAAAGATACGGTAATAATAATTCATAATAAGCGCACCAAAGAGCGAAATCAGTGTAAACATTAATATTGCTTGCATTGAAAAGCTTAGACACTGTGTTAACCAACCATCAAATAAACTCTTAAATTGAGAAAAAAGAATACCTAATAATAATAGAGGGAACAATCCAATTAAAAATGTAATACCAACAAATGCTGTAAGATATATAACACATCCATACAGGCATAAAGCAACATATATTAATACAGCAATAATAATTATAAGCACAGCAAATATTGAAGAAAAATCAGCAAGGATTAATGCTCTTATCTTAACTTTCCAAATAACCGGAGAGAATATTTTATCCACTATCATTTCATCCAGAAAAGCAAAAGGCCGTGTTGGATTATAAGAAGCAGAATGACTATTAATCATTGCAATAATCTGATCTATACCATTGATAAATAAATTCAGCAAATGATTATAAAAGAACTCCCAACTACTTGGAGAAATCAATAATATCATTAATGCCATTTTTAATATTCTAATAATAACATCAGAAAATGGACTTTGTACCATGCCGAATATATAACTTAAGGCACCAAATATTAGAAATAAAGTTAATAAAGCAAAAACAAAATTTTTAAATACTGGATTTCCAACAACGTGTTTAAAAACATGTTCACCTGCTTTATCCAATTCATTTCTTATATTTTTACGAACCCATTCAAAAACAGAAAATTGTTCTTCTTGTCTTATACCTTCAACAAATGTCACCGAATAACCACCAACATTATCATAATAATGTTTATCTAATATTTTAAGATATATCTTCCATCCTGGTTCCAACTTCACTTCTTGACATAAAGAATCCATAATTTTTCTATCTCTAGTAGATAAAGCATCACTACCAGCTAACTCTAATGGTTTATATCCTATATGCATCACTGGAGAAACTGGATATCTCATATGATTTAACGTTTCATTTGGTTCAGGATCATCTGGTCTTTTAAATAATAAATATGCACCATACCCATTCTTAAACCAACAAGGAGGACCATAAGCTCCTCTTTCTAATTCATCTTGAACACCAACAATTAACTCACATGACACCTTACATTCATTTTGACCATAAGGAACAAAAGTTTTCTGTATCTTATTATAAGGACCACAAATTCTTTCACTAGATAATATACTATCATATTTTTCGTAATCAACTACGCTTCTATCAGATTCGGAAGCATTGTCTGCCCATGCAGTCCACATGCCGTCAACCCTTAACACTATTGGATTACCATCTGTCACATATCCAGTATATTTCCATCTTACTACTTGATCATTCTTTAAAACATTTCCTAATGATTTATCGTCTGCAATAAAATCTTCCGAAGATTCATTAAAATACGCTGAAACAGAAGCTGTTTTTGCTTCAGATAACGCATCAGCTGGTATACATCTAGGCACTGGATGCTGATTAGATTCACATGCAGTTATTACTAATAATAACAATAATTTTACAAAATGCTTTTTAATAAAATTCACATATTTGCTCTTCATCTTTACCAATTACCTTTCAAACCCTATTCCTACTGATCTTGCTTACCACGCCTTTTTACAATACTTCTCTCATGAGATTCTTTTTCCACTTCTATTGCTGATTCATGACCTGCAATCTTTTGTGCAACACTAGAATATTCATCCATATAAAGTCTTTCTTTCTGAGGACCTTCTAAAAAGTTAATATCTCGTTTCCCTCTATTGTGATCACTGTCACTAACATTCAAAGGTTCAACAGCACTAGAAGCTTTTCCTCCATCTTCTTGTGTATCGCTATTATTGCTTCCACCATTACTTTCGTTATTATTAGTAGCATCATTCAGATCACTATTACTTGTATTCCCAACATCAGGTGCCTCTGCAACATCACTAACAGCAGAAAGTTGAGTTTCACTGGTATCACTTCCATTATATTCTGCACCGTCAGTTGTATAGTTATAACCACTATCTTCAGAACTCACACTTGAAGCATCATCACCACCACCTTCAGAACTCACACTTGAAGTATCATCACCACTACCATATCCCCCAACTTCACCTGTATAGTAATCACCACTTTCAGAGCTGACACTTGAAGCATCATCACCACTACCTTCAGAACTCACACTTGAAGTATCATCACCACTACCATATCCTCCAACTTCACCTGTATAGTAATCACCACTCTCAGAGCTGACACTTGAAGCATCATCACCACTACTTTCAGAACTCACACTTGAAGTATCACCACCACTACTTTCAGAACTCACACTTGAAGTATCACTATCACTACTATATGCTCCTTCTGATGCAGTGTAATAACTACTACCTTCAGAACTAATACTTAAAGCATCATCACTACTATCACATACCCTCTCCACAGTATTGCTATCCATATTACCACTACTATTAGCACTTTGTGTGCCATCATAATTTGAAGGTGCAGTATCAAGTACATCATTACCAGAAGATGAAAGATGACTATCTAACCGACCATGATTTCCACTTACATCACCTTTACTACCATCTAATACATCATTACCTGATCTAGATTTTGTATCAGCATTAGCACCTTCCTTATCAGTATTAACATCACCATCACCATGCACACCATCACTGCGACTTTTTGTATCTGAAGATAAAGGACCATCATCATCACCATCTTTTCCTACAATTTCACCCTTACTCTCTGGATTAGTATCAGTTCTACCAACAATATTAACATCCGATTTACCAGTAGATCTACGATTACGCAATGCCTCCTTAATAATACTTTGAGTTTCCTGATCAAGACCAACCATAGAAGCTAAAGACTGCGTAGCAGCATGTATACTCGCACTAAGCCCAGCAACACTCCCCGATATAGAGTGAGCCATCGTCTCGGACATTCCTTTAAATCCCTTCATAGCATTTGAGATAAGCAATAACATCAAAACTGCAGTAATCCCAAAAGGTAATCCTAAAAATGAACCTTCATTGTCATTAGCATATCCTTCCCTAATTGAATCATTCATAGATAACTCACTTGAGTATCCTATAGGCAATAATACAGATACTATACAAATATCAGGAGGTGCACCTTTTTCAGTAACACCCATAGGAAGATCAAAGCCAAGAAAACACTGATTACAGACAGTAAAACCTGTAACTACATGTAACACAGTTAACATCACTTGATTTAAAAATGCAAGCGCAGCAAAAAGTATTATAGGCTGTAAAGAAAAATTAACTAACATTTTGATCCATGCATCAAAGAGCGTCTTTGTAAGTTGGAAGAAAATAAAAGTTATAAAAATAGGTGCTAATGTTGCCAAAAACGCTATTGCAACAACAGTAAATAAATATGCTATAACTGCTTCTATAACACTGACAAAAAATATAAAAAAAGACCATACAATTGCAATAAAAACTATCCAACCTATAGGCCCTGTAAGTATCAATGTTGCTAGCCTAATCCATGTCTCTCCTGCTAATAATACTCCTATAGTAGTGTCTAAAAATGCAAATGAATTATCTCCATCCAACTCACCATTAAATGCTGCTATAAGATCACTTACACCTTGAACAAAGATAGAAAAGAAATGATCACTAAAAAATTCCCAACTACCTTGACTTATCAAACCAACAACCATTGCTATTTTAGCAATACGAACTCCCAAGTCATACTTAGTACATTTCACAACACCTAATACATATCCTAATACTGTAAAAATGATATACAAAGTACATAATGCTTGTAATGCCCTCCATAAAGAACCAGCACCAGTCTGATTAGTATATATACTTTGCACTGCACCCTTAGATTTACTTGTACGTACTATTTCTACAGCCTGAGAAATACTGCTAGCATTTGAATCTTTTGGTAATCCATACAAAATTCCCAATAGTGAATCCCTTATCATAATAAATACTTTAGAAAAATTTGGGTTCCATTTTTTAATAAAGAAATTAACAGTGTATTTATTTTCTGACTCTAGTGACGGTAAACTACTGTAATCAAATTGATCTTCATACCCTCTAGTATCTATACCCAAGAAAACTTTTCCAGATTTCTTCTCAGACCCATCTGCATTAATTGTATACATTCCAGTTCCAGAATCTGTATCTTTCTCACCAGTTCCAGAATCTGTATCTTTCTCAGGAACAAATAATTCAATAGCATCTCCTTCACCTGGGAAAAAAGTTGGAGCTTTGCTTCCTATATACATATACAGTTTTTTGCCGTACATAAAATTACATATACGCTCTACCTGAATATTATACCCACCAGAATATGAATTATAATGCTGTTGTTGACCTATTATTGCAAACCCTAACTCTGCAGGATCATTATTCTCATATTTATAGTTAAAATCAGATTTCAAGCTGGTCGACTCAACATTTTCAGAAGAAATATCAGCATAACAAAAATTACTTTCTTTCTTACTCGGCATACAACGATACTTAACATCATTTTTGTCACTAGATTTCGTAATAAAAACAGCAGTTAATCCTTGTATTACTTCATCTGAATTACTTTTAGCCATTTTTTCTAATTCTATGTCAGTAATATTTTCCAATTTAGTATTTTGATCAAAAGAACTACTCCCATTAATAATACAATTTCCACTTTCATCATGCCGTGATATTGTAGCAATACCTTTACCTTGAATAAGTGCTGATTTAGAATTACATATAGTACCACAAGCACAATTTATATCATATGTAGTAAAATTACTAATAATATTTATAATCTCCTGAATGTCTTCTTCTTGTTTATTCTTTAGAATCTCAGGTTCATCTTGTTTATTATTTTTATCTTTTTGTTTGTCACCTTTACTCTTTTTTTCTTTCTTCTGATTTTTATAAAACTCAAGTTTAGATATAGTTGAACTTACACTATCATTTATAATACCACTTGCACTAAGCTGTTTAATAACATCACAATGTTTTTGTAATGCCTTAACATCAACATTTTTACCTTTAATAACTTTAGCATCATAAATAAAAGGAGCTTTGATCCATTGTTTTTTCACATCTTCACTATAAAAAACCTTATTTCCATGTGGAATATCAGTATTATCTACTAATGCTGAAACTTCAGTACCTTGCAAACGAGGTATGCTAGCAGCTGATCCTTCAAATAGACTACACTTGCCTTCTATTTTCACATAAAATTTAGTAATACCAGTTCTACATATATCCTCAGCTTTAACAGGAGTGCTACAACCACTATCTTCAAAAACTTCATCATCAGAATAATATATAACACCCAACTCTTTTAACTTATCAGTATTGCAGTCAGTTATTGTTATTTTCTTGGGAATTAAACTAACCTTAAATGTATCTCCTTTTCCTAATTTAAAAGTTTTAACAGGTAACATAGTAGTTGCCACTTTTCCATAATTGCTACAAGCACTTTCCATATTTTTATAAATAGACTCATCTTTAGCATCATAAGTACCATGAGCACAAGTAACAGCTGGCACAATAATATTTTTCGGATTCATAGAATCTTTAGGACACATATTTACAGCACCAAGAATTGTTAACTTTACTGGAGGCTGATTTTCACTAACTGTTAATCCAGTATCAATCCAGTTAGGTTGTAATACATCTGATACCTTTTCTACTACTGGCTTAACTTCTACAGCAGTTGAAGTACCGCTAACACCCTTGCTACCTTCTATACAACCAATACCACATCCTGTTATGAAGAACAGTAATAATATAACTAACTTTTTCATAATCTACCCACCAAAACTAGATGGAGGGCCTTCAGGTATTTCAACACCACCACGTGATTGACGTGATGATTGTCTTCTACTAATAGGCTGTTCATCATCTTCTGCAACAGGTGCTTGTAGACCAAGAGGATCACGTTTACGTTCACCGTCATTATCTCTATCACTAGTTTTATTCATTTCTTCGTATCTTTCTCTTTGCATACGGCTGTTTTGATCCATACCAATAATTCCTAAAGCACTTTCTTTTGCATTTTCAGCTACTGCTGACAAATTAGCAAATGATCCGAAAATCGATGTACACATTTCCCCTGTAGAACCAATAAAATGTTTTGTTGCATTTACCATTATTACAAATACTAATACCTTCATAAATGGCACTGGTAACCCTAAAAACATTACGCTACCACCACCATTTACTGAATCTTTCATATTATCATTAAAAGTAGACAAAGGAGAAATTCCTACAGGCAGTAAAAATTCAAGTATACAAAAACCTATTTTCATTATCCCTAGATCAAATTCAGGATAAAGTACACACGTATCACATGATTCAAAAGCAAACATAGAATATATTATATTATCTATCACTTCAGTCAAAAGTGCAAAAGAAGCAAATATGATTACTGGTTGCATAGCCGTCTGTACTAAAGATTTTATCCATGCATCAAAAATTGCTTTAGTACGTTTAAATAAAATACAAATTATAAAAAATGGTGCAATACTAAGTAACAATCCTATTAGTATAATAGATATTAAATAAGTAATAATTGCAGTTGCTATAGTCAAAAACAAAACTATTAATCCCCAAAAAATTAAAGCTACACTTACCCATCCAACCGGGCCAGTAAATAATAGTGCTAAAATTTGTATCCAAGTTTCAGATAAAGAAAACCTATATAAAACTAAATCCAGAAATTCAAAACTAGTTGCTTCAGCAGGATCTTGACCTGTCATTATAGCAATTAGTTGAACTGGCGCTCCTGTAAATAATTTAAACAAATGATCATTAAAAAACTCCCAACTACTAGGGCCAATTACATAAATTATTACACCTATTTTTAGCGTTATAATCAATAATTCAAAAATAGAAGCCTTAGAAAACCCAACAAAATAAAATAACGCATTAATTAATACATATAATACTAACAATGAATTCACTATCTGAATAAAATGCATATTCTTTACAATATTATTATATATCAGATTAACACCCCCAGAATTAGTAGATGATGTGCCGTATAATCCTCTCTCTAATGAACCTTTTAACTGCTCAACTATATATGAAATGACATTAGGTATTTTCTTTTTTGATATGACTGTAATATTAAAATATCCAGTATTATTTTCATACCCATCACCATTATCTTTTACACCAAAATACAAATCACCAGATGCATCTTTATCTGATAGTGTAACTTTTGTATCCTCATTACTTATAAAATCGATCTTTGTAGTACCTGATTCTCCTGGTTTTACTTTAGGTGGCCCTTTAGATATTACGTAATACAAACTATCTTTAACATGATTAGTACAATCTTTAGCAACTTCAATATTATAGTTACCCATTAATTCAAGATTACTATCTACATTCAACTCCAAATAAAGGCCTTTATCTAAAATATCCTTACTTATTAAATAACCATAATTTGTTAAAAGACCAATGTCTGAAGAACTATTATTATCTGATTGCCATTGTTTAATTGTGTCATCAACAGTAATAAAATTTGTTATACCAGAATTATGTTTCAAATATAAAAAAGGCAAAGCAGTATTATATTGCTTTACATTTTCAAAATTACATCCTGATAGATTCCCATCTGCTGTAACAGTGCAAGCATTGAATACATTATTCATCTCTACAACAAAACAGTCCTTTTCTACTTTTTTATTTTCATAACTAGGAATATTACATAAATTTCCACATATCATATTTACAGAATATGCATCATATTGTTTTTGATATTTCTTTCTAATTTCATCTTGTTTTTTTAAAATAGCTTCTTTATATTTTTTTACTAACTGTTTTTTTTCATCTTCAGAAATTTTTTGAGTATTTGACTTTTTTTGTTGCTGCTGCTTCTTTATCTCTTCCTCAACAGCCTTATTTGTAAGTTCATCTATTTCCTTATTTGTAGCACAGAGGTAAAACATTTCATCATTATTATTTTGAGTACTAGCTTTATCAGCTGAATCAATAGAACCTTGATTTTTTAAATATTGATAGATACTGTCACTTCCGCCTGGACTATATAAAATTTTAGTTGGAAAATTTATCCAATCTCTAGCTTTATCATGCGAACTACTATCTTTCAAATACATCAGATTATGCATTTGAGATGCATAATTATCAATCGTTACATAATATTCTGTATCCAAATAATCTTTTATGCATTTATCAGTATTTTGAGCATAAATTTTAGGATTTTTATTGCTACATATATCTTTATCTACAGTAAAATTGAAAGCAGGATATAACCTAAAATTCAATTTTTCGCCTGCCATTATATTTGGAATCTCTAAAGAAAATTTTTTGCCAGATAATTCTTTGCCAGATAAAGTACCACCATCTTTATTAGCAGAGATATTAACCGTATATTTTGTGTTATGACAATAATTAATGTTAACTGTATCAACTCTTATAACAAGATCCTTTTTACCAGCCAATACTAAATCTGATTTAACCCAAGTAATATGCTCTTTTTTTCCATCTTGTAATCCTGTCTCTACAGCACTTGAATACTCATCAAACATTACATTCTGTGGTTTGATACAACCATGATACCCACAACTTGAAAGAAGAAAAACACTGATTATTAAAACTATCCTAAACATAAAATCAGCTTTCTACCTTAAACAAATAATATAAAACCATCAATAACATCAAATATCTTGATAAATTACTTATGAACTATTAAAAATCCATTTCTAATAAAATATTTTCTCCACAATTAACTAATATTAATATCAATAAGCATTCCATAAAGAATAAGCCTACTATCCAGCAGCACTTGCAATAGCACCTGCAGCACCACTTGCAGCACCACCTGCAGCACCACCTGCAGCACCTGCAGCACTTGCACCACCTGCAGCACCGCCTCCAGCACCACCGCCAGCACCACCTCCAATATCTCCACCACCTCCAGAATTTCCTCCAGACATTTCATCTTTATCTCCTACATCTTTAGAATCTTTTGTATTATCTATTCTATCATTCACAGCATCTTTTATCTTTTGCCCCATATTACCTTGAATCCTACCGAAAGCACCAGTGATAGAACTCATCATTGATTTTGGATTAAACGATGAACCAACATGACCAGCCCTTGGATCACCTGCAAGCTCAGCTGCTATGTAAGTAATAGATGATAAGAAATGATAAAATAGGAAACCTATAAATACCATCATTAGCAATTTCATCCATAAAGTTTCAGCTTCATGTTTAAAATCAGGAGCATAAGCATTAAATCCAAAAAATGCAGGTTTTGTTAAAAATCTTATATCGCCAAACATACAAGCTAAATTATAATCATATTTCGGATCATCACATTGTTTTGGATTTTCCAATGTAAATGAAATTCTTGTAGCATCTAAAATTTTAACTTCTTTTCTCACAAACTTAAGATCTTCAAAATATAAATTATCAAAAACAGTAAATAATAACGCTAGAAAAGCAAAAAGTATTACAGGATACAATGTATAAACCATTAACTGTCTTATCCAGCCATCAAAAAATGCTTTTGTAGCTTGAAAGAGCACCATAGGAATCATTAATGGAGAAATTAATATCAAAATAGTAAGCGCAATAAGTGATAATAAAAAGATATAAACTAACCATATCACAATAAGTATAATCATTAATATCGCAAAAAGTGCAACAAGACATAACATTAACTTCATATTAAATAGCATACTAGCAAAGAAAAGTCCTGCTGTTAAAAACAACCCAAGAACAATAGTTGTTGCTGCACCATTCAATTGTTGCCCCAAATAAAACATTACCCTACAGTCTAATCTATCCCACGGAGCTACATATTTATATGGATCGTTATACTCCTGATCACTGTAATTACACACAGTTTGTGCACCACCTGCTTGTAATACTATATCTGACAACCCGATAGATAACCTTACTATTTGATCATAATAATGTGACATAGCAGGCCCTTGAGTAAAATACACTACTAATGCAAACTTAATAATTAGCATATATAGTTCAGCTGGACTTTGTATTCCACCCAATGCTGCTTTTATTGCAAATAATATCAAGGACAACACCAAGACTGCCATAACTGCTCTTTTTAGTTTATCTTGAGCAACCTTCAAAAAACCAACCTTTTCAGTATTAGCACCATCGCTACATTTGCCAGTCAATACATTATTTAATGACCCTTTGACACAAGAAACTATCATAGAAGTCATTGGAAATACAGACTTTACATATGCTCCAACTTCACCTCTACATGCAGGGTCTATATAACAACTATAACATTTAGTATTATCGTAACTTACAATTCTTTTATTATCTTCCGACATCACTGGTTCAGACTTCTCACACATTGGAACTGGTGGTCCACTAGGTCGCATATGACAACCAATTTCAACTTGAGGCCATAAAGCTGATCCAAATGCCTTAATAGCATTTACACAAATCTTATCCATCTTTTCGACAGCTTGAAAAGTAATCGAATGTATAACTTTTTCTTGCCCAGCTTCTAATACTGCGCACTCTACTTTTCCGTTCATAGCATACTTAGCAACCTGTATATCCCGAGTAGAATAATCACCTTCTCTTGGATAACCACCTTTTTCTTTCAACAACTTAACAACATCACCTGAATTAGCTTCAGATGCTCTGCTAATCATAGCAGCGATATTCATACCACCTATTGGGTTACGGTAACAAACTTCTATATAACGAGAACTAGACACTCTATTTTTAGGCCAGTAATATTTATCTACCTTCTTAAAATTTTTAGACGCGCATACAGGTTCATTTTGCTTAGCTTCTGCTAAACTAAAAGGTTTAGTACTCTTTGCATCATTAGTTGCAAGACATCTAAAATATTCTTCCTCTGAACCAAAATCATGGCTTGCACATGATTTATATGCAGTAGTAGGGTCATTACATTCCTTATAATCACCTGGACTAGCACCACCTTTCGAATCTTCAAAACGCATAACAGGATGACGTACAAAAGACCAATTACAAGCAAAAAATGCAGCAGCTTTAGAAACTGCAACAGCAATCGCAGCTGCACCCAATGCAAATACAATAAGTGCACCTATCGTCCCTACACCAGTTAAAGCCATTACAACAGCAGTTATAATTAACCCAAAACCAACAGTAAATGCAGAAATTCCTATATACTTAGCATGCTCATTAACTCTAGAGCATAAAGGATTAGTAGCTAATGCAGTCCTATATGTAGCAACTTTTTCACTTTCAACTTCTGTTGCTAAGGCTGATTTAGCATATATAAAATTAACATTAATTAAAAATAACATTAATATATATACTATACCTCTACTAATTTTTAGCATAATCAACTCTTTTATAAAGAATATTTAATTATTAAATTTATACACGCTTTACTCGTTCATAAAATATAGGTAACCAAGTATTTGGATCATCCCCTACTTCCTTTATTAAATCACGTAACATTAAGACTGTTTCTGCTCTACCAGACAAAACACTTATCACATCTTCAAGGCCACTTAAATTAATCCTAGCAACTACTGCACTTACACCCTGCTTTACTAAAAAGAACCTTGTACTAGGATCTGTATGTTTTATTAAAGTATATTCCCTCTCCGTTAACATAAATACATTTCTATAAGCACTAGTAGCTTTTAAATTAGGCAAAAATATTTGAGTAGCGGTTTGTTGCACTAAAGTATCACTAATTGCACTTTTACTAGCATCTTCAACACTTTGAGTAGCAAAAATTACAAATGTATTTAATTTTCTTAAAACTTTTAACCAATCTTTTATCTTTGGAGCAAATACTGGATTATCTATTAATGCCCATGCTTCATCTAACACAATAATAGAAGGGGTACCATCCAAAGAAATACTAATTCTATGAAATAAATATAACAATACAGGAGCAAGAGACACTGGATCTTTAAGCAAATGACCCATTTCAAAACCAAAAACCCTAGATTTATTAAAATCTAATAAATCTTCCGCATTATCAAATATGGCTGCATGAGATCCTTCACTATGCCACATAGATATTGAACCAGCTAGAGTATTCGGACCATCTAATCCTAAAAACGGTACTAAATTACATAATACCCTATGCTCCTTTTTTAATTTAAAATTACCTTCTATAGCATCATTAATGCGAGTTATATCCTCAGAAGTAAATTTATCATTGAATACTGATATTAAAGACTTCATCCACTCCATTAAGAATGTACGATTATCTGGTGTATCATCAAGCTGTAAAGGATTAAAACCTGTAGGATTTCTTGGTTCTACAATCATATAAACACCACTCAATGCTCTAATAAAAATTTCAGCACCATAATCTTTATCGAAAAAGAAAATCCTAGGTGAAAATTTCATAGCTTGAGCACACAAGAAATTCATCAATACAGTTTTTCCACCACCAGTAGGTCCTATAATTGCAGTATGACCAACATCACGAATATGAAAATTAAAAAAGAAAGGAGTTCCAGAAGTAGTATCAAACACTGTTACTGCTTCACCCCAATGATTATTAAACTTTTTACCAATTGGATAATTATGCTGAGATGCAAAACCAGCCATATTTAACGTACTTATTATGGCCTTACGAACTATATACTCAAAATTACCTGGCAATTGAGCCCAAAATGCTGGCTCTAGATTAATCCTTTCTCTAACTGGATATACGCCACAGTTAGATAATTCAGATTCTATTAAAGACAATGCATTATCAAGAGTTTTTAAACTCCTTTCTGTACATAAAATAGTAAGATGATGTTGTCCAAAAGCAATCCTACCACTCATTGCATCATCTAAAGCTTGGCTTATTTCTACTACTTGTGATACCGCTTTATCTGCAGATTGTATCATACGGTTTTGTTGAATCTGCATCTTAGTAATTGCACTTTGCCTATTAGTAAAACTAAAAGATTGTGTAATGATAAACTCATAAGGCAATTGCAGAAAGGCATCTAGCATACCAGCAGATGTACTTTGCCCATATTCTTTTAAACTAATTAATCCAGCATATTTACATTCATTATGTGCTACTATCTGTATTGTCTTATGTCCAAAATATAACCTATGCATTGGTAAATATTTTGATACATCACCTATAGAGAATAATACACGTTGAAAAGATCCACAATTTACTATCTGCAATAAAAATTCCATAATTTCAGAAAATACACCCTTTGGTGTTTCCCTAACGCCCAAAACTCTAGGCATGTAATTACGCAAACTTGTAAAAACACGATTTGTTACTTCATCTAAATCTTCATAAATAGCTTGCAAATCCTTTATCCATGACTCTTGTGACGTAACTTTTCCAAATTTATCAAAAATACTAGATAAAAACTCTACCCCTTGTTTTCCACTTTCTCTAACTATTGTAATATACAAATCATTAGTGAAAGATTGCTTTGTCTCATGTTTTTCTCTCCATTTCACATTTACATAATTTGCAAACGAACTAGCTACTTTATCACTAGCAAATCCCTCTGAAAAAGCATTTCTCCTACGTCTAATTATATGAAAATACAAACCAAAAGACGCAGAAGATATACTTCTTAACATCTGATTACGAATAGAATTCTGTATAGATAAATCCTCATCATCAGCAGTTTCAAAAGCATAACCAGATAGCTTAATAACCTTAAGCATTGACCCATCTTTGGTCATTAATGTAGAAGAATTCCAATGTTCACTATAGGGAATAAAATTGGACTCATGATATTCTCTATTGATCACTTTCCTTCTTTTTGTTTGCAGCTGCTGAAATTTTAACATCACATTACATCATAAGAGTTAGAATTATGATAAAACCTATTTAAACATTTACTACACTTCTTCATCCTTAACATAAACAATTCCAAAAATAACGGTTCTTTTGACGAAGCTAAAAAACCTATACCATGTATCCCTGGACCTAAAATAAACAATGCCCTGAAATCATTAGTGTACATAAATATCATGATACAAATCATAAAATTTAACATTGCAAATATATAACTCACACCAAATAGCATAGTAGGCCTAGTCAAGCCTTTGAATAATTGATCAGCCTTAACACTACCTGCCATAATTAATACCAAAAAAACATATTTATAAATTTATAAATCTAAACACTAACTGCAGTCATATAAAGCAATGCTTAATCTCATTAAACCACCACTACAACGAAGGTAGATACGTACTAATTCTTAAAAATAGCAACAACAATTTAATAAACAATTAATTATCAACATTTATTTCATATAAAGATAAACTTTAACTCACCTCACACAAGTTATAAAAATGTTCCTTTGATTTTGAAAATTTCAAAATCAAAGAATACAATTAATCAGCACTAAATAAATTAATATTTATAATTTAAATAATCAATAAAATAATGCTTAAAGTAGATTAAAATTTTACAAAATTAAAACTTTACAGGTAACTTAAATTTATTACTTTTACAAATAAACTAAACTTCTAAAAATCTCTGAGCTGCAAAATCCCAATTAACCAAATGTTTTAGAAAAGTTTCTATATAATTTTGACGTACATTAAAGTAATCTAAGTAATAAGCATGTTCCCACACATCCATAGTTAATAAAGGACGTGTTTCAGGATACTGAGTAATAGGAGTGTCACCATTAGAAGTACATAAAATCTTGAGCTTTTGTTCATTCATATCAAAAACTAACCATACCCATCCACTACCAAAATGGTTTTTGCCAGCATTAATAAAAGCATTATTAAAATCATCCATGCTTCCAAAATCTTCATTTATCTTATCTAATAATTTTCCTGTAGGAGTTCCTCCACCATTTTTCTTCATGGACTCCCAATAGAAATTATGATTCCACACTTGACCAGCATTATTAAATATTGATCTTGATCCTAAGTTACCAGATGTTGCCTCAATAATTTTAGGTAAATCCTCATTGGTACACTCACTAAAATCTGTACCTACAACAAGACTATTTAAAGCATTAACATAACCTTGATGATGTTTATTATAATGATATCCTAATATCTCGGCACTTAAATATGGTAGTAAATCACTTTGTTGATATGGAAGTTCAGGTAAAGTAAACATATAACCTCTATTAAATAAATATAACTATAAATAACCTTAACATTAAATCAGTCTAAATAATGTTAAAATGTACAATACATATATATATTATATTTATCTGAGTACACTAAAATTCAAGCTTATGCTAAATTAATATATTTTCATTTTATATAAAAATACTTTTAATAAGGAAGAATCACAGATAGAATTAAAAGCTATTAATAGTAAAGGTTAACATTTATAATAACATGTATATAAGAAAAAAATTAGGCAAATTACTAAAGTATCGTCACATCGCCTCTCGGATATCACTAAAAAATAGGAAAGACCGCATTTTATCAATATTATCAATGTCTGCACTTGTTAGCTCATTAGGTATACTCTTTATAATTTTAGGCAGCATAGTCAACAATGGGTATAATGCACTTACAACAACCACCATTTTATTATCAATAAGGATTAACGACAATATAGAACAACAAGACAAACTAGTATTGAGAAGTAACTTAATAAACTACATACATCAATCCTTAGAAGAACTATTCTCAGATGTTATAGATACTTCAAATCCTGATAACAAAAAAATCATTTACAGTATAATAAACGATACTGCACATCACAAGTTAGCAGATTTTGTACTTAAAAATCCAAAAGTAAACAAATTTAATATGTGGTTTAAATCTTCCACGACATTTAATAAAATCATACAAAAACAAAATATAGATAATATAATATACAAGAAAATCATTACAAAATTACAAAATGCACACAAAATAAAAAAATCATTCAATGATACACTATTCAAAAAATATAATTCAATATCTCCTGAAAATACTGGTATTATTGGATCATTAATAGGATCTATGTTTACAATAATTATATGCTTAGCATTTGCATTACCAATAGGTATTACATCAGGTATATGCTTAAGTGAGTTGATACCAAGAAATAAGATATCCTCTATTATTGAAATTAGCATAACAAATCTTGCATCCGTACCATCGATAATATTCGGCATTTTAGGATTAGCAATATACATCAAAATTTTCAATATACCACGGTCATCAGCACTCATAGGAGGAATGACATTATCTTTAATGATGCTACCAAATCTGGTCATAGCAACAAAACAAGCATTCACAGCAGTACCATCATCTGTAAAAGATGCAGCGTTCTCACTTGGTGCATCAAATATGCAAGTAATCCTACATCACTCATTTCCAATTGCATTACCTGGTATCATGCAAGGCGCTATTCTAAGTATTGCAAGAATCTTAGGAGAATCTTCACCATTAATAATGATTGGAATGGTAGCATTTATAGTTGACATCCCAAAAAATTTTCTCGACCCAACAACTGTATTACCAGTACAAATATATATGTGGGCAAGTAATCCACATATAGAATTTATTCAATTAGCTGCAATTGCAATAGTTGCGTTACTTTTAATGCTATTAATTTTAAATCTTACAGTAACTTTCATAAGAAAAAAATTCGATCACTTTATTTTTTAATATTTCCACACATCAACATAGTTGTCACCCATAAATCCAGTAACCATACAAAAAATAAACAACTATAATCACATGCAATTTTACAATTCAATATTTTTATAATGCTATTTAAACTCATATATTGATACAATACAAATACAACAATATTAATAAATAAGCCATCTCTACTGATTATTTAATGTAATATTAACTAAGTTATCTATTTGGTATTATACACTTCAACCTGCTAAAAATGTATACATGTATAACTAAATGTACTATAATACTCTCCTTACAGTATTTGTTAAAATATTTTAATTTAATAGATTGAAAATATCTATTAATTATAGAATAGTATTAATAAAATCATTATTTATATAAAAGACCACAACAACACTTCATAAGATAAAATCAGTGCACTTAGCAGGATTTGAACCTGCGACCTTTACCTCCGGAGGGTAACGCTCTATCCACTAAGCTATAAGTGCAATAAAATAACTTATAAGACGCATTAGTAAATCTTACAAGAGTTTAAATAAAACAACATCCTAATGACTATATATATTAAAATAAATAAATCCTTATAATATTAAGGTACTTTATACAATACTTTACAAATGCGAACATAATTTTTTACTCTTTTTTTACCTAATTAGTGACCAAAAAAACTACTTTATATTAATTTTTTACTTAAGATTCCAACAAATACTGTTATTAACTAATTCTCATTAAGGATGAAGTACCTCATTATTAATATTTCAGATCAGACTAAAAAATTTTTCACGAGATTTAAAATAAGAAAAACAAGCTATAAATCTATATTTATATATTTAATTCGAATTACCTTCAGCATGCATTAACATAGCAGTACGATTTCGTTTTAATTTCTGAAAATCCTCTTCAGCATGATATGAAGACCTAACTAAAGGACCTGAAGCAACCATTAAAAACCCTTTAGAATATGCAACATATTTGTAATGATCAAATTCCTCAGGAGTTACATATCTGTCAACTGTAGCATGTTTAGGAGTAGGCTGCAAATATTGACCAATTGTTATAAAATCAACATCTGCTGATCTTAAATCATCCATCACTTGATATATTTCTTCTTTTGTTTCACCTAACCCTACCATTATTCCAGATTTAGTAAATATTTTAGGATTCTTATCTTTTATTGTTTTAAGTAAGTATAGAGAATGAAAATAACGTGCCTTTGGCCTAATCTTCGCATATAACCTTGGTACAGTTTCTATATTATGATTATAAACATCAGGAGCTATTGCAGCAATCTTATCAATTGCACCATGCTTATTTAAAAAATCCGGAGTTAATACTTCAATAGTAATGCTATCATCTCTTTTTCGTATTTCTTCTATACACCCTACAAAATGTCCTGCACCACCATCTGGCAAATCATCTCTATCAACAGATGTAATAACAACATGATGAAGTTTAAGTGCACTGACAGCTTTAGCTAAATTTTGAGGTTCATGAGGATCCAACTTATCTGGAATGCCAGTAGCAACATTACAAAAGGCACATGCTCTAGTACAGGTAGACCCTAAAATCATTACTGTTGCATGTTTTTTATTCCAACATTCACCAACATTTGGACAAGCAGCTTCCTCACACACAGTATTTAGCTTATACAACTTCATTAAATTACGCATCTGATAAAAAGCATCACCTGTAGGCATTTTTACTTTTAACCAATCAGGCTTACTTCTCATATGACAAAATTCAGAAACTGTTATCATTTGAGCATAACTAACATTAATACTGATGTCAAGAAAGTGTCCCATCTAAAAATATTTCAACATTTAATCTCATATCAAATTTATATAATCACTTGTCAATACATAAAACTTTTACACAATAAACAATCACATAAATATAGACAAAGTATATTAAATTAAAAACATTACAGATTATTAGTAACTCAACATTAAACTATAAACAAATACTTTGTAATACGTGATTTTCAACTTAATTAACGACTATCGAGATAATGCATTATTTTGTACCTGGTACTGCATTATTCGTATATCTTCTAGATAACTACTATTATAAATACCAGCACATGAAACTCTTAACTCACTATGATAATTTAAAGAAGACCAAACACCACTATCATAATGTTCATAATGTGAATTATTACTCTGAACAAAACTCATATCCTTATAAGAACATCTCACAGTATTAGCATCAGAAGATTGTTTAACACTACGTGCAGCACGATCATTAGTAGGTGCAGTAGAATGCTCAACTGCACCTAACTTATCAATAGCTTTTTTAAAAAAATCTGCTATATTCTTTAATGCAGCATTTATTGCATTCATTATTGTAATGACAGTTAACAAAATTCCTTGCATGCCATGTTGTGCACCAACATTAGGTGAAATATCATGCAAGGGCATAAAATATTGATCATGCAATTTATAAGATACGCTATTCACTTTTCCTAGGAAGACATCTTGTACATAACCAGAGGCAATAAAACTTGAAAAAGTAACAACAATACTACCTTGATGAACATCAGTAGAAACACTTCTTTCATCTAGAGTTTTCTCTTCTTGCTTTTGTAAAGACAATCCAAGTGCATCATGCGGTCTAGCACTCTCCCTAGTGACATAAGCATCCCGTTGTAAGCCAAGAAGAGAACTTATAAAACTTGCAAGTAAAAAAAAGCGCAGTAAGTTAGTACCAATGCCAGATTGCATCATCTGAGCTCTTAATTCTGTAAGTAGTATTAATCTTTCTTGTAATAACCTTCTTAGTTCAGGATCTTCTTCTTTTGCTAATTTTTCTTGCAACTCTAAAATTTGCAAATCTAATAATTCTTTTAAGTTAAGAGATTTACCACTACGTAAGAATCTTTTCAAAAACTCTATAATGGCTTCTAAGATAAATCTTTTTTTCCTCTTTCTACGTTTTAAAGGATCAAGTTCATAATCAAAATCAAGATCTACATAATCTTCAGCTTCTTGATACAGTTGACTAAAGAAATCTAATATCTTCTGTAATAAAGACTCTTCTACCTCAAAATCTTCGTCTTCAAGCGCAACTACATGATCATCACATTCTTGATCTTCTACAATGCCATATTCCCCAGTGTGCTCTATAATAAACTTATTAAATTCTACTTCAAGTTCTAAAAGAGATTCTTGAACTTCTAAATCTTCTAGCTTAATTCTAGCAAGAGCTCTAAAATCTTCATCTTCATTATCATTAAGTTCCAACACTTCCATATCATGGAACACATTATTAACTCTCTCACTATTTTCTTCACTACACTTCTCCAGACCACTCAAATTACTAGATTTTACTTTCTTATTTCCTGCCATAAAACACTCATATCTTCAAGAACAATACAACACAAATTAATAGCTAACACATTCAAAACTTTTATCTAGTTTCAACATATGGCCTGTTCTACAAAAAACACTATAATACTACTTTTAATTTAATTTTAAATCCAACACATACCAAATCAATATTTGAATAAATACAGATTCAATATTATACATTATTTTCTTTCTAAAACAATTAACAACCTGTTATAAACACACCTATAAACAACTATTTATAAGAACCAATACAGCTAACTTTTTAACAATCTTTGGACACTAAGTAAAATAAACAGTATACAATATCTTGACTAGTCTATAGATCACTTATACATCACTTTAAAAATATAGAATCAATACTTTTATATAAATTATTTAAACGACAGAAATACACTAGAAAATCACAAACAATGAAATCATCAAAATACAAATAACTTTGAAAAAAAACATATTCTATAACTATACTTTGTAAATAATAATGACTTACACTTCAAACACATATTACTTAATACACACAAGTAGATTTTATACAATTATTAAATAAATCATTAACCAAATTCTATAATAACGTCACCAACAGTTACGCTACTTCCTTCTGAAAAAAACACAGATTTAACAACTGATTTTACATCTGAATATATTACATTTTCCATTTTCATAGCTTCAATTACTAATAAAGATTGCCCTGGTTGAACTTCTTCTCCTTCCTTAACATAAATTTTAACTATCATGCCAGAAATAGGAGAGCAAACATTATTACAACATAATTCTTCTACACTGACTTGAGGCATTATAGGGAGTAAACTAGATACACAAGGCCTATATACTACGCACAATGCACTCATGGTAGAATACCTCAACTTATATTTATTTAATCTACTATCAACTTTTACATGAAACAATTCTTCATTGATTTGTATCTTAAATATTTTAAAATTTGTATTCCATGTACCAGAAATCAAATACCCATTTTGTTTATAAATTGCTAAAACTTTATCATTTTCATACTTAGCATTAACCAAATGCTCCTGATCATTAACATAAACAGATAACTCCCTATTATTAGATGAATGATCTAAGTTATAGCATTCACTTTGAAAAAATATACATAATGAAGTTAATACAAAAAGTTCTATGCATTCTTCTGTCAAAGAATCATATTCAAAACCACCAGAATAAAACTGTTCAACAAATCTTGTATTAATATTTCCAGATATAAATACAGGATGATGAAATACAGATAACAAAAAATCTATATTATTAGCAATACCTCCTATATAAAATTCATTTAAATATTTTTGCATAAAGCTTACTGCTTCATCTCTATTTTTACCATAAGTACAAACTTTAGCAATCATAGGATCGTAGAACATACTAACTTCCGCACCTTCAAAAACTCCACTATCAATCCTTAAATTATCATTAGGCATAGGTGCAGAATAATAAACAATTCTCCCACTAGAAGGCAAAAAATTCTTCATAGGATCTTCCGCATAAATTCTAGACTCTATTGCTGAACCAACAAATTTCACATCTTGTTGAGTAAATCTTAATTTTTCACCATCAGCAATTCTAATCATTTCTTCTACAATATCAATACCAGTAACAAGCTCTGTTACAGGATGTTCAACTTGTAATCTAGTATTCATTTCCAAAAAATAAAATTGCCTATTTTGATCAACTATAAATTCTATAGTACCAGCAGAATAATATCCTACTTTTTTTGCCAAACTTACACACTGCTTATACATCTTTTGTCTTGTTTCTTCATCAAGAAACGGACTGGGAGTTTCTTCTATAACTTTTTGATTATGTCGTTGTATAGAACATTCTCTTTCACCTAAACAAACAATATTACCATATTTATCAGCTATGATTTGGATTTCAATGTGTCTAGGTAATTCAATATATTTTTCAATAAAAATCCTTCCATCCTTAAAATTTTTTGCAGCTTCATTCGTCGCGGAAGTAAAAGCTTGATCCATTTCCTCACATGATTTCACAATTCTCATCCCCTTACCACCACCACCAGCAGTAGCTTTAATCATGACAGGAAACCCTATAGACCTAGCTATACTTTTCGCTTCATCAACAGAATCAACTATCCCCATATATCCCGGAATAATGTTTACTCGTGCAGATTCAGCTATCTTTTTAGAAGTAATTTTGTCAGCCATCATTCTTATTGAAGAAGAACTTGGACCAATAAACTGAATATTATATTCTTGAAGCTTTTCAGGAAATTCAGCATTTTCAGACAAAAACCCATACCCAGGGTGCACAGCATCTACACCTGCATTATGTGCTACCTCACAAATTCGCTCCATATTTAAATAACTTTGATTTACTGGAGCAGTACCAACATTCACTGCTTCTTCAGCAGACAAAACGTGTAATGAATATACATCTGCACTTGAATATATAGAAACACAAGATATTCCCATTTTATGAGCAGTTTTCATCACTCTGCACGCAATTTCACCTCTATTCGCTATCAATATTTTCTTTATCATTATCTTAAATACTCTCAATTAGAAGGTAACTCTTTATTTATATATAAAGATAGTTCAAGATTTTACCTATATACAACCATACTACAAGCAATATTTCACTACTTTGATTATAATTAGTGATTAAAATATATTACTAAGGATAAATTATAAATAAAAATGTTAGAAAAAAAAATTTTTATTAAAATTGAAGAAGAAAATAATAGATTAGACAAGCTCATAGCAAACAAATTAAATATACCTCGTAATCAGGTACAACAACTAATAAAAGATAGTAAAGTTTCCTTGTTTAACAACATAATAAAAGACAATAATCACACAACAAAAGTAAATGATATTTATAGAATAAATATACCAATAAAAGAAATTAGTAACACAATTATTCCAAATCACTCAATACCAATTTCAGTTCTATATGAAGATCATGATATTATCATTATCAATAAAGCTCCTGGAATAACTGTACATCCAGGAGCAGGAACAAACAATAACACATTAGTTAATGCACTAGTTGCACATTATGGTAATGCTTTAAGTACTGTAGGAAAAGCAACACGACCAGGAATAATTCACAGATTAGATAAGGACACTAGTGGGTTAATGGTAATTGCAAAAAATGAAAAATCATATTATTTTCTATCAGAACTATTATTAAAAAAACAAATAAAAAAAGAATATTTAGCAGTAGTATGGGGATCACCTAATCCTAAAAATAATACTATACAAAACTATATCTGTGTTAAACCAAATAATAAACAAATGATGGCTGTTACACAGCTATCACATAAAGGAAAATTAGCTATTACTGAATATCAAACTAAAAAGAACTTCAGTAATATAGCAAGTTTAATAAAATGTAGAATACATACAGGAAGAACACATCAGATACGTGTACATATGAGCCATATAGGAAATTCTATAATAGGAGATCAAAAATACGGAAAAAACAACAGTAAAGTTACAAAATATGCTAAACAAAATACTATTATCAACACATTAAAACGACAAGCACTGCACGCATATAAATTAGGATTTATTCACCCTACAAAAAATACTCATATAGAGTTTCGCGCTGACATTCCTCACGATATGCAGACACTAATCAAAGAATTAGAACAACTAAGTTAATAACTCACTTAAACTTTTACTGACATTAACAGATGATAATTATTGATTATTATATATTTATGATATAGATAGTTGTGTACATCATATAATGAGATAAAACTTGGGGTACTTTATGATTTTTCTTGCTAATCCATTTTTTCATTATAAAAATAACATACTGAATATAGAAAATGTAAATGTATTAGATATCACAAAAGATATTGGAACCCCTGTTTACTGTTACTCTTTAAATGCTATAAAAAATAACTACAAGCAATTTCAAGAAAATCTACCTAATAACTCAATCATATGTTACGCAGTAAAATCAAATTCTAACTTATCTATTTTAAGTTTATTAAATTCACTTGGAGCAGGAGCAGATGTTGTATCTGAAGGGGAAATACGTCGTGCTATTGCAGCTGGTATTTCGCCAAACAAAATAGTATTTTCCGGTGTAGGAAAAACTGAGCAAGAAATAAGTTTTGCACTAGATAATAGAATATTACAATTTAATGTAGAATCCATTGAAGAGCTATCTCTTATAAACACAATTGCATGTAAAAAAAATATAATGGCACCAGTATCTATTAGAATCAATCCAAATATTAGTGCAGACACAAACGATAAAATTACAACTGGATTAAAAGTCAATAAATTTGGAATACCAGAAGAATTACTTGATCAAATCCTTAATAATAATTTCATAGGCACTAGGATTATAGGAATATCTGTACATATAGGGTCACAAATATCAAATTTAAACATCTTCCAAAACACAATTAATAAAATCAAAAAAATAGTAAAAACTTTTGAGCAACACAACATACAAATTATCAGGGTTGATCTTGGTGGTGGACTTGGCATACCATATAAAAGTGCTGATACTTTTCCTACAATCCCAGAATATGCAAATTTGCTAAAGCAAAATTTTGAAAATGAGAATTATCAAATCATATGCGAACCTGGTAGAGCATTAGTAGGCAATACAGGAGTATTACTTACTAAAGTACTATATCATAAACACAACCAAGAAAAAAGTCATATCATATTAGATGCTGGTATGAATGATTTAATACGTCCAGCATTATACAACGCAGAGCATACAATAATATCAGCAATTTCAACATCTACACCATTGCAATTATATGACATAGTAGGGCCTATATGTGAATCTGACGATACTTTTGCATACAATTATCATATCAATAACTTACAAAATGGAGAAATAGTAGCGATATGTACAACTGGAGCATATGGTTCCTCAATGTCAAGCAACTACAATTCTAGACCATTAGTACCTGAGGTAATGGTTAATAACAGTAATTATAATATTATACGTCACCGTCAAACTTATGAAGACATGTTAAAAGATGAAGTTATACTAGATTTCAACAAATAATCAGACATGTTTTTGTGTAACAATATACTTATTTAATACATCAGCATAATCAAAAACAAGTAAAGTTTATAAGTAGTAAACTTATATTTACATGATATACACAAAAGTACACTAATATGATATCAACATCTATAACGCAGCAAAGAACTTGCGTCAGAAAAGTAAATTATAACAATAATAAATTTATCTTAGTCACATTACACATAATTATATAAAAATATCAAGATTATCAATAACCTATTAAACATATGAATTAAACTAACTTACATTTTTTACATCAAACAATATTACCAATATACATCATATAATAAAAAAACTTACACCAAGAAAGGCAAATTTCAACGCCTTACTATAATTTACATTAGCTACATTATATATAAATTTGATTTAATATGTGTATAGACAACTTGTTTATCTTATATTACTGACTACATAGTAGGTTTGCATATCTGAGTGTAAGATACTAATGATTATAATTCTTCCTAATTGTACTTCTAATAACCCTTTTTGTGCTTTTGAAATAGCTAATTTCATATATGTATGAGTAATATATCTAAACTATTAACAACATATTAGATGTACAGATAAACTATTTTTACACTAAATAATATACACAAAGTACTTATAGTAATCACTAATAAATTGTACAATATTACTAAAAAACTCATAAGACAACACTTCTTTAATACTGTATATTAAAGATATCATTATCAATTATCACTAACAATTACATGAACAAGTATTTTTCAATGACAATTATATATCATAGGATCATATAAAAAATTTGTAATAAACTTTATCTATACAAATACAACAACAAAACTATATAAACACTATTTACTACATGAACACAGCAAACATTTCATCCAAATGGTAAAAATACTTTTTTGATACTAACAAAATACATAATACACTACATAAGCAGTTTATTCGTTTAACCATTGTATATACATCCACAATCTGAATAAAAAGTGTACCACAATCAAAATAACCTATGTAGTAATTTACATTTACCACAAACAAAACTACAAAGTACTTTTATCAGTACATCATAGAATACGATCAAAAACTATTAGTAAAAAACAATACACCCATACTAAAACATATTGAACAAATACTAAGTTAGCTATTATAGCAAAAGCTACAACAAATTATGAACAGAAACCACTACAGAAATATAGAAACTTCACTTAAAAATTATAAGGACACTTTTACACCTTTTGCTACAGCATTTTTCACAAGCCTTTTAATCTTTTGAGCTTTATCAGTCAACTTTCTAGATGATGTATTAAGTAAGTATAAATCAAAACCACCCTTATAATCTATTGTTCTTAAAGTACGACTGGATACCTTAAATTTAAATTTCCTATTCAAAATATCACTTAATAAAGTAACATTATGTAAGTTGACTAAGTAGCTTCTTTTAGTCTTACGATTAGAGTGTGATACTTTATTTCCAAAAGACTTTCCCTGACCTGTAATATCACAAACCCTACTCATTTTACAAACCTAAACTCTTAACTAATAGGCATTTATTATAACAACACAGTAACATTAGTCAAATACAAATTCTTAAGATTATTGAGCTCCACAGTAACTAATTACTACAAGAACAATAAGACATTAAATCATGCTAGTGTTTTCATAGGAGCTCACTTAGTAATTTCTCTATTAATGCATGAAATATTTAGGTAGTTATGTTATTGGAAATGTGTTAGGTAGTAGAGGAGATGGATTAATTCATAATATACTTGAAAGATCGTGAAGTTGCTTTTAGATAGTTTGAAAGCACATACATTGGTACCTCAGTAATATAAAGCAAGTCCTTATCTTTCTAATGCAGATGAAGAAGATGATGATAGGAATCCCTTTGCTAAAGAAAAACCACATGTTGCTAAAGAAATGTTACATGGCAATGGTGACAATAGGTTATTAGATGAAAGTGTAAATCCATCAATAAAGACAATTTAAGTGATGCACTTGATGCGAGAGAACAGTTCAAAACAATGATTAGCAACACAACAGATTAGAATGCATTTCATTTATTGAGTTATAGTATACATTACAAAATTGAAATGATAATCAAATCATAAAATTGTAACATAAATAGATATATTATCCGCTAATACATAATAAAATTTAGAATTTGAACAACCGCAAATGCTAAAAACTCAGAAATACTCTGATGATATACAAAAACTACATAAAATTTACTGGATCAACATCTATTGTAATCTTTACCTTATTATTTACCTTCGAGTAATACTCCTTATATTTAGCAAGTAACTTTTGTACCAGAATATTATTCTGTACCTTAATTAAAATCCTATATCTATACCGCCTATTTAAAAAACTTATAGGTGCAGGAGCTGGACCTAAGACAGTCAATGTATTCATAAGACTTTTTACTATTTGTTTTGATATATTTATAACATTAGTTTCATTTTCACCACTAACTATTATGCCTATTAACCTTGTATATGGTGGCATTTTAGTTAACAATCTAGATTCTAGTTCTAAATTATAAAATAGTTCACGATTATAAGATGATAATGATTTTACCAGTGCACTATTGACATCATAAGTCTGCAACATTACCTCACCATTATCTACAAATCTACCAGAACGCCCTGATACTTGATGTAATAGCTGATATGTCCTCTCAGTAGCACGTAAATCACTATTATTCAAACCCAGATCAGCATCTACTACACCAACAAAGGTTAATCTGGGAAAATTATGACCTTTAGCTATCACCTGAGTTCCAATAATAACATTAACTTCATTACGCATAATGAGGTCAAACATAACACCTACATCTTTATTACTAACATCACTGCTAATTACTGCAATTTTAGCATCTGGTATTAGTGCAACTATCTCTTCTGCTACTTTTTCCACACCTACCCCATATGATATAAGCGAAGATTCACTCAAACAATAAGTGCATTGATTTTGCATTGCACAAGAATATCCACAATAATGACATAGTAACACATTCTTTCTCTTATGCTCTATTAACCAAGTAGAACAGTTTTTGCACTGTATTTTAAAACCACAAGCTTTGCATAACCTTAATTTTGCATAACCACGACTGTTTAAAAAAAGCATAACCTGATCTTGCCTTTTTAAAACTTTCAAAATATTATTATACAGTTCGTATGATAACCAAGTGTTTACCATCTTACTTTTACACAAATCAACAATTTTTACTGACGGAAGTTTAGCATTCCCAAACCTTTTCGTTAGTTTCACATGATAATATTGAGATCTAAGAACATTATTGATTGTCTCTAAAGAAGGTGTTGCTGAAGATAAAATTACTGGTATGTTTAAGCTTTTTGCTAATACAATAGACATATCACGTGCATTATAAAGCACACCAGACTCTTGCTTAAATGATGAATCATGCTCCTCATCTACAATTATTACCTTAAGATTATTGTATGGCAAAAATAAAGCAGATCTTGCACCTATTACAATTAAAGATTGTCCATATGCTACAGATAACCAATATTCTCTACGATTTTTTAATGTTAAATTTGAATGCCATTCTACTGGATAATAACTATCAAAATAATTCTTTATACGTTTTATCAATTGCAATGTTAATACTATTTCTGGCAGTAAAATTAATGTCTGAGCTGTATTGTCTTTTTTAATCAATTCGCGTATAACCTCACAATAAACTTCCGTCTTCCCAGAACCAGTTTCACCATCTAATACTACAACAGAATAACCTGACATCTTATTAATAATATCATCATATGCAACTCTCTGCTCATCCGATAAACTAATTGCTACATCATTACATTTGTCACTTTTCTTTACAGAAAACTCTAGCTTATTAAAAGACTTAGCACTGACTACATTACTGAATACCATTTTTAACACTAAACCTGCTGGAACAACATTATATTCACTCACCCATTTAATAAAATTAAGCAATGTAGGATTAATCCTTGGCAAAGAACTCTTAGAAATTATAATTTTTAATCTTAACCTTTCTATACCACAATCCAAAGGCATTGAATTACTCAATTTTAATACAACACCAACTAATGTTCTCAGACCAAAAGGTACAAGAACATACTCACCAATAAGCAATGACTCATTTTCCGGAACACTGTAATAAAATGTTTTATTAATCGGTACTGGAAGTAACACTTCAGCTATCATGCTAAACATTTAAACAACAAAGCTATTTCATTATAACAAAAGAAACACAACTTACATATCACCTATAAAGTTTAATTTTATACCCATTACAAACATACAAACTAACTAATAATAGCAAATTTTAAAACTTCATTTAAATACCACATCAATAAAAGTATAAAATATCATAGTACTATGCACTATAAACAACACTTGACTATCATGCTAAATTTTCAAATAATAGAACTATTAATAAAAGTTCAACACTTTACTAATAAATTTATAAACTTACCTACTACTAGCAAATTAGTGTGTAAGCTTGTACTATATAAATAAATTCAATATCCTATACTCTAAACTCTACACTTATCCAATAGTATAGTCAACGCTCACTAAATCCAATACTATTATAAACTCAAACAGAATATACCTTCAAAAGTACTTTATACTAACAACCACAAAAAAATATTCTTCATTCTTATATAATAAGTATTAACTTACTAAAGCTGTAACAAGTAAATTACTATTGAAAATATACATATCATACACATTTCATACACTTACTTAATCACGGAAAAGAAAGTCTTTAATTATTGCATCCGCAAGTGCAATTGATGCTTCTCTATTGCTGTCTCCTCTTTTCTTTTCAGAATTAATCATAAGATACTCTGGATGAAATTGAAAATACATATTACCATAACTATCTTCAATTCCCTCTATAATACCATCTTCTGACATAGCAATAATCTTATATCCTAAATTATATATTTTCTTTATATTTTCTATATCAGTATCAATTGCCTCTGAATGTGAATCTGGAAAATATATCACTTGATTTTTAGTTAACAAATTTAAGCTAGAAGCAATATTTGATAACCTATTATTAGGCAAAATCTTGATTTGATGTAAATTCGCATCTATATTTCTAGGATTAGGGCTTGAAACAGTATGCGACTTTACAGCAATTTGAGACTTAACTATGTTCTCCACCCTTGTAATTCTAACACCATTTGCATACATTATGCCTTGCAAACCACCACAAACACCAAAAAGATGTATACAATAATTATCGTTATGAATTATACTAACAACAGCATTAGTAATTAATTGCCTGTTTAAAGATGGAGCAATTGGTAGAGAACTAATATTATAATGGTTACCAGGTATTAGTATTCTACTAACATTATTCTCTTTAATAAATCTCATAACAACATTTTTTACAATATCACACCTTGATATCTCATAACTCTTCTCATAAGTTTTATTAATACTGATTATTTCATCTTCCACTAACTGCATAATTACATTGTAGTCCATCAAAACCACATGAACACCATAACCTTCAAGTAACTTTGTAATTTCCAAAGCAGTGTTATATTCATTAGGATAGCTGACAAATTTAGTAGACAATAATCCAACTACAATATCTTTCTTATTATATTTTACACATTCTGCTAATACAGTAATATAAGGGGTAACGAACGTAAGAAAAAACAAGGTTAATAGTATAGTATAGTTTATTCTACATGTGAACTTCATACAATTGTCTCTAAAATTATATAATTACATTAATAATTATTGATGTACTAGAATTAAATATTATGACATTATTAGCATATAAAATCAATAAAAATCATATTATTTAGTTATTACAGATGGCTAAGTGTTATTATCAGAAATACATAAATTTATACTTATTCTACGATTAAATTCAAATATTCAGTTGATTATCTGTATATACTAAGATATTTTCTTAACAACAATGTAATTTATTATATGAAATATTTATTAGTTACTCGTCCAGAAAAAGATTCTATTAAAATCAAAGAATATCTTAATAAATTAGGATTCAACGTATATATCGAACCAATGTTTTCAATAAAATATTTAACAACTAAAATAATACTAAAAGATTTTGATTTGATAATATGTACAAGTCAGCATAGCATCATTGCTTTAAGTAAAATCACTAAAAACCGAGATATCACTATCATTACAGTTGGTAATAATACTATGAACATCGCACAAGAATTAGGATTTACATCTGTAAAGTCACTTAATGGAAATATCAATGATGTTGTCTCTTATCTGCAAAATTACAGTAAATTTAATATTTTATACATAAGAGGGAAAGAAGTAACATACAATCTCAAAAAAACCTTTAACCATTACAAAAATTTTCAAGAAGTTATATTATACAGTACAACAGATAGAACACATTTTAGCAAATGCTGCTATAATGCTTTTTTAGGAAACAAAATCTCAGGTGTTCTACTTTACTCTTCAAGAACTGCAGAAATACTAATAGAATTAATAAAAAAATACAATATACAAGATAAAATAAGCAATATTACAGCTTACACAATGAGTAATAAAATTGCAAACACTGCAAAGAATGTTCATTGGAAAACGATAAAAATATCTGACCAACCTACTAATGAATCACTACTATCATTAATTTCAGAGAACATTAGAAACATTTAAAAAAATATACTCTTACACAATATATAAAATACATTTCAAAAATTCACACAACAGCTAAAATTTACGAAAGGTACATATTAAACCAAATGACTATATGGCACCATTAATTCAATATATCTATATAATATATTACTACTAAATGAAATATACATACAAACATACACTATAGAAAAAAATCAAAAGGTATTTTTCTTACAATTTGATAAAATATATACGCTAACCTAACATTATAAAACATATTTTAAAATTCATAAAAAATACATATAATCAAACTATTATATGACATAATTAATTTAACATATTCATATAATATACAACATATTACTACTAAAAATGAAGACTATACACACAAACATGTACACTAGAAAAAATCAATTAAAGTATTTTCTTTCAACTTGATAAAATAATTCTTATATAAAGACAAATCCATAATAAAAATGTATATAATCAACCAGTTAATTATATAACATAGTTATCACAAAAGTTACACATAACATCATGAATAATATTACATCCACAACATAATAGCTATTATTCAATGTAATCTTCTATATTTAATACACTAATGTAATAGAAAAATATAGATATTGAACATCATATATCTATTAGCTTATGTTAAATATTAATACTTAAGTATACTAAAAGATACTTTTTAATATATAAAAACTACTTATCTTTTAAACTTCTACATGCACTATGTAACCAACATTTAACTTTTTGATCTAAATATGGTGCGATTGTATTGTAGACAAAACTATGATACTGATCCATATAATCAATTTCTTCATTGTTTAACATACTGATATCTATCAATTTTAAATCTATAGGTACACATGTTAGTTGCTTAAACCTTAAAAAATTATCCATATATTTTTCAATATACATTAGATTTTCAATCCTTATCCCATATTCTCCATTTTTATAATACCCTGGCTCATTTGATAAGATCATATTTGGCTTTAATATAATATTATTTCTGTAGGAAATAGCACAAGGACCTTCATGAACTGATAAAAAACTTCCTACTCCATGACCTGTACCATGTTGATAATCAAGACCTGATTTCCATAAATATTGCCTTGCTAATACCTCCAACATTCCACCTGTGGTTCCTAAAGGGAACACTGCCATTGCTAAAGCAATATGACCTTTTAAGACTAATGTAAAATTAGTAATCTGTTCAGGTGTTGGCTCCCCTACAACAATAGTACGTGTAATATCTGTAGTACCATCAAGATACTGCCCTCCAGAATCTAATAAATATAACCCATTTTTACATATTAACTTATTTGTGTTGTCATTTGCTTTATAATGTACTATTGCACCATTTTCTCCAAAACCAGAAATTGTAGCAAAACTTTCACCACAAAACAAATCTTGTTCTTGCCTGAAATTCAACAACTTTGATTCAACATCTAATTCTGTAATTTCATTACTACTACCTAATTGAACATTTAACCAATACAATAAATTAACTACGGCAACCCCATCTCTAATATGGGCATTGATTGCACCTTGTATTTCAACATCATTTTTTTCAGACTTCATTAAAAGACAATGATCTGAATCCTTAATTAATATATCTTGTTGATTCAAACATTGAAAAATATCCATTGGTATAGTAGATGCATCTATCACTATCGACTCAATAGACTCTAAAACATTAAATAAATCACTTAAAGAATACACTTTAAGATGCTCATATTTAACATTTACTGAACATGTATCATCAACAAATAAATCAACTCTTCCATTTGAATACAAAATCGCTCTAGATAATACCGATGGATTATAAACAAACTTGTTATTACGTATATTTAATAACCATGAAACCACATCAGTATCTGTAATCAAAGCAGCATCTTTACCAGACAAATATTTTATTGCTTCACAAGATTTTTTATAACTTTCAACACCAGAATATTTTAAAGGATGCTCTACTATATTACACTCTACATTAAAATCACGAATCCACAACTTATCAATTAAAATTTGATCTATTGGCCTTAAAATAATGCTACCATCCTCATATTTTTTTATCTGACTTAAAGTAAATAATGAAGCTTCATACGCTATAACAGCATTAGATGCAAGATTTCTTACACACCATTGCCAAGGTGTTAAATCAGAAACATTATGTATTTGATAATCATCAAGATCTAATTCCATTGTTGCTTGTAATATGTATCTACCATCAGTAAAAAAGTGTTGCTTACCTTCCTTTGATATTATTAAAGTAGCATTCGATCCAGAAAATCCACACAACCATTTTATTCTCTGCTTATTAACAGGTACATATTCAGACTGATATTCATCTGTATTATGCAATAACAATAAATCAATTGCATACTCACTCATTAAATCAATTAATTTATTCAATCTACTCTTCATAAACTTTATATTTTATATAAAACATGTATATTACTATATAATACAACACATAACAGCTGTCTCTAATATCTGATCAACTGAAATATAATAATTTTACAATAAAAAATTTCTTATAATAACACTACACAATAATTTACAATAATAAACCACACGTACACTCAAACATTTTACCATAAAGAATATTCAACAAAAAAGTTGCAACACAAACCTATACTACTTCTAAATGCAGTAATCATATTTTTATAATCACAAAGATATCTAAAGCAGATTATATATCCATATAATTCACACAAAATTGCATCAATAATTGATTTTTTCAACTTATAATAAAAAATTATAGAAATTAGCTTACAGAACAACCTATTTTCCTAATATTAACGCCATATACCATTACAAGCAAACGCTATTAAATAACAGCTACAAAAGTACTAAATTAAACTTACACAAACCATATTTTTATTCCAAATTATTAAAGTAACAAAATTACAATCCTACTATTCCCTATTATTAAAAAACAGCATTACACAATAGTGTCATCTACAAAGCTAAGTAATTATACAAATTAGCTCAAGAATAATAATCTCTCAGCAAAACCATGATCAATAACAGCAAAGTGATGTTAATTATACTCTACAGATTAGAAACATTCATCATAACCTTTATGCAAATCACGCTACAATCTTAAGTCATTAAGTAGTAGAAAATTACAGTTATAATATCATTTGAAGCAAATTTTTTACATATGTATTAATGGTTACCAGAAATGTATATTCAATTATCTAAAATTCATTAACTAATAAGAGTTTAACGTTAGCTTATCACCACTCATATTAAAATTAAAATACTGCAAAAAACTCATTCCTAAAAGAGACGTACGCATTGGAGAAACATTCACACTAGCTTTTACATTATTAACAACAAAACCTCCTATTTGCATTTCAGATATTTCTACATATAAAGCTTTTATTGTACCATTAGCAGTATGATAAGTTTTCTTCTTATTTAAATACTTCAGATGCTTTTTCAATCTCTTTGCATCCTCTACTGATAAAACCACATCAGTAGCTCCAGTATCAACTAAAAAATTAACTGGTATTCCATGAACAGTAGCTTCTATATAAAAATGTCCATCCTTTGCCCTGCGAAACTCAACTCCTCCGCCATCAACATAAGTGACTTTTTTATTATGAATCACATTATTAGGAAAAAATTTATCAAAGTATTTACTGCTAATATCATTTTTAGCACCACTAAAAAACGTCATCGATACTATCAAACCTACCCAAAACAACACATATTTTACGTTTCTCATAATGGATCCAAAAAACTCACCAATATTACAATGATATATTAGCAAATATATAAATTAATTAACTAGATATATGGAATATACATTAAAGATAAAAATTTCCGCAACAAGCTTTATTCCATTCAACTTTAAATTGTTTGAAATGTTCTCTTCCACTACTATCCAAATAAGATAATAAATCATTTATACTATCGTTATAGCTTAATGTCGTAATCCTATCTTGATAATGCATTACCCTCAAATACACTAAATAAGTATTAATTACATCTGTTTCACAGTAATCTCTAATTGCAGATATTTCATCACTATCATATAATTCAGCAACTTTTGAGCCATCAATACCAAACTTACCAGGAAAATTTAATACTGAACACACTTCATTCATTTTGACTCTCGCAGAAGTACCAAAATCAGAAAGATAATCTAGTAAGTCACAATGCCAATCAACACTATAGCGTTGGAAATAATTATTCCATTTATCACCAATTTTATATAGAGACCCTGCTTGTATACCATGTACCATAGCTCTATACTTTAGTACTGGAAAATCAAAAGTACGGCCATTAAAAGATACAAACCTTGGCCTTAACGATGAAACATATTGAAAAAATCCTTTTAGTAAATCTTTTTCCGAAGAGTCTATTTTCCCACCAGAACGTATCTCTTGTAAATGAAAAGACTCATATTCCCCTATCCTCTTAATATCTGCTTTGAGAAAACTAATTGCAACTATCTTATGAAAAGGTTGCCTTAAAAATGGATTCTTACCATCAGTAATTTCTAAATGATAACTCGTAAGTGCTTCTCTTTTTTCGTTCAACTCAACTGTATCATCAAAATCACTAAAAAGATTACGACAAACATCCACATCTGGAACTGTTTCTATATCAAAAACTAATAAACTATTCAACATATCCTACACATTCATTTAAATGATCTTGCCAAAGTTCTCTAACTTTTACAAATAAGAAAAGATGTATCTTTAAATCAAGTATTTTTTCAAGCTCAGATCTAGATTCTATACTAACTTTTTTTATCATTTCACCTTTTTTGCCTAAAACAATAGTTTTATGGTTATCCTTAGTTACATATACTACCTGCTTAACAATCAAACTACCATCTCCTTTCTCTTCTAAAGCTTCAGTTACCACAGACAAAGAATAAGGCAATTCATGATGCAGAGACAAAAATAATTTCTCACGTGTAATTTCAGCAATAAAAAACTTTAAAGGCGCATCACTAATTTGACCTTCAGGATATAACCAAGGACCATTAGGTGAAATTTCACATAGATAATTAATTAATCTATTTAAACCAATATCATGTAATGCTGATATAGTAAAAGCTTTACTGAAACTATGTAGTGAATACATATGTTCTATTGCTTTGTCAACTAATGACTGAGAGACTAGATCAATTTTATTCACTACTAAAATAGCATTAATATTAGATTGTTTTATTCTACTGATAATTTTTTCAATATGCTTATTTAAGTAGTTTTTTACATCAAGTAACAATATTACATTTTCAATACCTTTAAGAGACATCCAAGCATGCTTTACAATAAATCTCTCTAACTTTGTCTTTGGAGAAAAGATACCAGGAGTATCTATAAATATTAATTGCACATTCTCATTATTTAATACAGCATGCATTCTAACTCTAGTAGTTTGCACCTTTGGTGTCACCGCTGCAACCTTTTGCCCAACTAACATATTAATTAAAGTTGACTTTCCTGCATTAGTTGTTCCTACGATAGCATTCATAGAACACTTTTTATCTATATGATCCATACATTTTTGCTAATACCAAGTAATTCAAATATACAGCATCTTCCTATATTTACAAGAAGATATAAAAAAACTATACATATACATTTGACAACGTAAAACTACTGTGTAAATCCATAGGAAATACAATATTAATCTGTAAACAAACTTTATCAACTAATCTACATATTAAAAACATTTACTATGCAATCAAGTCCTTCTACTATCTAAAATCAATCATCACAATAAAATTAACAAATACTCACGGCAATTAAAATAATCTATAAAATATATTATAATTTAATAACAACCCTAACATCGCAATAAAATGTTTTTATTATTTACAATGTAAAACTACTTAGTATTACAGATGCTATATTTATCTATGATATACAATCATTGCTAACAGTATTACTGCGACAAATTTATATAAAACTTATAACACACAAAAACTAGAATTTACAAAGTACAGATATTATAAAATAATCAAAATGTTTTATAAAAAAATCACTTTTCCTTAAATAGATTCATTAAATCTACATTTTTTAGTTTATTATAATCAACTTTACTAAACTTATCCATTAAACTACTCATTTGATTAAACTGCTTTAGCAGCATATTAATTGTGTTAACCTGTACACCAGCACCTTTTGCAATCCTAGCTTTACGTGCACCATTCAATATTTTAGGATTTGCTCTTTCATTTTTCGTCATAGAATTAACAATTGCTATATACTGTTTCACTCTACTATCATCTGCAATTCCAGAAACTTGACGCTTAACATCAGATCCAAAATTAGGCATAAATTTTAAAATATTAGCAATGCCACCTAACTTATTCAAAGCTTTTAACTGCTGTACTAAATCATTTAAATCAAATTTTCCTTTTTGAGCTTTCTTTTGCATTTCATCTATAGCATGTTTACCTACAGCTTCTGTAGCTTTCTCTACTAAAGATACAACATCACCCATATTTAGTATCCTTTTAGCGATTCTATCTGGGTAAAAATCATCCAAATCACTTAATTTTTCTCCAGTAGCAATAAATTTAATTGGACTACCAATTGACATTTTCATAGATAATGCTGCACCACCTCTAGAATCGCCATCTACACGTGTTAAAATAACACCTGTAATACCTACACTATCATTAAAAGATTTAGCTACATTTACAGCATCTTGACCTATCATAGAATCAGCAACTAAAATTATTTCACTAGGACACGAAAAATCTTTAATAGCCTTCAATTCTTCCATCATTATTTGGTCAACATGGAGCCTCCCAGCTGTATCTAAAATTAGAACACTATGATTACCATGTTGAGCCGCTTCCATAGCCCTTTTTACTATATCAATAGGAGCTTGATTTTCAATAATGGGCAAGGTTTGCACATCTATTTGTTTCCCTAATATCTCTAACTGCTTTTGTGCTGCAGGACGATATAAATCCAATGATGCCATTATTACTTCCTTCTTCTTATTTTTAAGTTTTAATGCTAATTTAGCTGCAGTTGTAGTTTTACCAACACCTTGAAGCCCCACCATCATAATAACAGAAAAAGGTTTAGCAGAAATATTTAAATCCTGTTTTTCAGATCCCAATATTTCAATTAAACAATCTTGTATCTTTTTTATTATCATTTGAGTTGGCAATACACCTTTCACAGTAGTCTCGCCAACTATTTTTTCTTTAACATTACTTATAAAATCTTTAACAACAGACAAAGCAACATCAGCTTCAAGCAAAGCAATTTTTATTTCTTCCATTGTTGAATCAAAATCTTCAGAAGAAATAACATGTTTACTTTGCATCCTTTGGATTATATTAGTAAAACTACTAGTTAAAGATTCAAACATAAGTACACAACGACCATAACAATAACAAATAACATACTTAGAACTATCATAAACCCTAAAGGATTTACGCCTGCAATATCTAAAATTTCCTTGCTGCTTTTAGAGCATAATAACATTCTATTACTCAAAACATAGCTAAACATCGTAACAAGAATACTGAAAATGCACAATAAAAAATCACCTATAATGTGTATTATACGCATGAATAATACTCTATATACCCAATCTATATCCATATTAAAGTTCACTCTTCCATTAAAAGCTGAACGAAAAACAATAAAAAACAATATACTTCCAAATATTAATTCACATTGTAATATAACACTGCCTAAAATGTCAGAATCTAGATCATGAAATACATAATAACTACCAAATATTCCAAAAAATATACAAACTAACGTTAATATCAACATCGATAACTTAGATGCTATACAAACTTTTTGAATAACAGTATTTTCTTT
This sequence comes from Ehrlichia minasensis, assembly GCF_004181775.1. NCBI lineage: Bacteria > Pseudomonadati > Pseudomonadota > Alphaproteobacteria > Rickettsiales > Anaplasmataceae > Ehrlichia > Ehrlichia minasensis. The sequence continues at coordinate 58,331 of NZ_QOHL01000001.1, read as the reverse complement.
AGATTTAGATACGAATACATACCAAAAAAATTTCATACCAACACTAATGAAGAGTAATATACTACATCCTAAAAATAACTTGCTTACCAACACATTTGTAGGATCAACATTATCTATATTATGTGTAATCAGCAATTTAGAAGCAAAACCACCAGTACCAGGTAAAGCTCCCATAGTAAATATAGCAACTGCAGAACATATTGCCTCCATTGGCATTTTTTTAAATAATCCACCAATTTCATTAATATTAAATTTCTGAGTACTATTTATTACAGACATAGCAACCATAAATAGCAAAGTCTGATAAACAATAGACAAAACTATCTGCAAAATAATTACACCATGCACATCGACATCACCACTATAAGAAAATCCTATAGCAGTAATAACTAACCCCATTTGTCCAACTAGATTATAACAAAGTAAACGTTTAATATTATTTTCCAACACTGAAAAAACAATTCCATAAATAGATGTTGCTATGCCCAAAAACAACAATATCTTTTCCCCTTGAAAAAAGAACAACAAAACAAATGCTGAAACTTTAGTAGTAAACACAGATAAAACTATAATATTATTATTCAACGCTAAAGAATAACTATCTGTCACCCAAGAAGATAAAGGAAAACATGCACAATTGATCAATAACCCTATTAGAAAACACAATCTACAGTAATCATCATAGCTGTGATGAACTACACTTAAAACTCCGCCAAACGATCCAATAAGTAATAAAACTCCAGCTAAAAAGTGAACACATGAGTAATGTATCACTGCTTTTTTATTACTTCCAATAGAGCCAGCAGCAATTATCATTAATGCACTTAATGACATAAATTCAAATGATATTACTAAAGATAATAAGCTTTTTGAAGAAATTGTGGCTATGCTACTTAAATAATATAAAAGATATAGAATTGTTTCATGCTTCTTTATATTCCAAATATATAAAAAAATTTGAGCAATAACAAAAGAAAACACATAAAATAATACTAGACTATAGTTATATTTACCAATCCCTGCATCATATAAATACAACTCTAATACAACAAATACAAAAGAAATTATCAATGCTATATTAGAACAGCGAGTAGTAAAATATTTAGTCATAATAACTCAAGTTATATAGTTTATTATTTATTTCAAGTTATATTATAATTAATACTAAGTAGTATTAAAAATGCTACTAAATATTAGAATGATAAAATACATTTTTATATTAAAACATTAATTTCAGAATACAAAAGAAATAACAATTTAATCCTTATTATTATACAGTTCAGAAATAATCATAAAAAACACAGTTTAACATCTACAAATCAATATCACTTCTATTGACAAGTATTAATTAAAGCGACCTAATATATTAATTATTGATTAGATTTAACAATATTGAATACTGCTCATGTCATCTATATAACTTCAAATTTGATTCTTCTAATGAAGTAATTTTACTGATGAAATGCTTTGTTTTTTAATTGACTATTAGTTTAATAAAAATATTATATTCAACCAAATTCTAAAAAGCATTAATATATAATTTCAAAATCATATAAATGCTTTAAATTTAAAATTATTTAATGATGAGAAAATCAGGATCTTACTTGAAATTCGCTAACCACTTTAAACCATGACTTCACAAATTAATAATCCTACTCACAAATCATTAAATAACCTGGTATATTTTTTAACGTAGTAATTATCATTTATGAAAAATTAAATAAGTAATTGATTGGTTTAAACTATAATAAAAGCTAATTAATCATACAAACTACTCTATAGTACAACCCACTTTTTTAACAATAAAGTTATCATTTACCACAATAAATGTAAATAAATCACATTTCACAACAATACCTAATAGCATTATTTACAAATTCAAATCATTTAAATCACTAAATTATTAAACATCAGAAAATTATAATTATATTCCCAAATTATTGGTTAAAAAAAACAACATTATATAAATAGTATTAACTATTATTTAGGTAACAATAAATTATTTGCTCTATTTCTAAATGCAGTAATTATTTTCTTATATGCATGATCACAAACCAGATTAAATGCAGATTGTAACATAGGAACTTTAAAAGCACAATTTATGTAAAATTTCACCAATGATTTATTTCCATCTATCGGAACAAAAGTCCACTGATTATGCAAAAACTTAAATAATCCTTCTATTGCTTCTACTTTTATCCATCCTTCCTCATTTAAAGTAGGTTCCTTAAATACAATATGAGAAGTATATTTACCACTTAGCCCTTTAAAACCAGCCAACAAATCTGCTACTATAACATTTTCTTTTCTAGCTTTCACATAAACTGCTTTACACCACGGAAGAAAATCCGGATACCTTTCAACATCTAATACTATGTTAAATAAATCAATAGCAGAAAAGTTTACTATTTCACTATCATTTAAGTTATATTCATTATTAGACATAGCAGAATTTTATTAGAAAAACAAGAAATCACAGGGAGAAACCGTCATTGCCGTCTATGCTCTGAATATCCTGAGACTTAAGCTAAGGTGGGCACCATTTATTAGTATCTATTAACTAACAGTGACAGCTCCCTAAAACAATCAATCGAGCTCGAGGAATTAACTTAACTTCAACGTACAATACAGAAACCCCCTACTTGAATCCTAGCATAATATAGTATACCTATCAACCGTATTATCCTTTACCACAATAGCAACAGATCTATTTTCCGTCTTTCTTATCAATTTCTTGATAATCAGAATCAACAACTTTAGAATCCTCTTCATTATTATTATTTGTTGCAGTGCTTTCAGTAGATGAAGTATTATTAGCATTACCGTATAAAGCTTCACCTAATTTCATTGAGACTTTCATTAAATGATCAACTTTTTGCTGTAAAATGTCTACACTCTCAGCATCACTATTAACAAGAGCATCTTTTACATCTCTAATAGCATTCTCAATTTCTAACCTATCAGAATTTGGAATTTTATCACCATATTCATTTAAAGATTTCTCTGTAGAGTGTACTAAATTTTCACCATTATTTTTCAGCTCAATAAATTTTTTGCGCTTTTCATCTTCTCCAGCTTTCTGCTCAGCCTCTTTTATCATCCTTTGAATCTCATCATCACTCAATCCTCCAGAAGATTGAATCTTAATAGCCTGTTCTTTACCTGAAGCTTTATCTTTTGCTGAAACATGTACTATACCATTAGCATCTATGTCAAAAGTAACTTCAATTTGAGGCATACCACGAGGAGCTGAAGGTATACCTTCTAAGCTAAATTGACCTAGCAATTTATTGTCAGCTGCCATTTTCCTCTCACCTTGATAAACCTTAATAGTTACAGCAGTTTGACCATCTTCCGCAGTTGAAAACACCTGAGATTTTTTTGTAGGAATTGTAGTGTTTCTTTCAATTAATGGAGTAAATACACCACCTAAAGTTTCTATACCTAAAGATAATGGTGTAACATCTAATAATAATACATCTCTTACATCACCAGCAAGAATACTTCCCTGTATAGCAGCACCTATCGCTACAACTTCATCTGGGTTAACACCCTTGTGAGGTTCCCTACCAAAAAATTCTTTTACTTTTTGTATTACTTTAGGAACTCTAGTCATACCACCAACTAATACAACTTCATCTATTTTATCTGCAGATATACCAGCATCTTTAAGGGCTTTCTTACATGGGTCAATAGTTCTTTGAATTAAGTCATCAACTAAATTTTCAAACTTAGCCCTAGTCAACTTTAAGCTTAAGTGCTTAGGTCCGGTACTATCACTAGAAATAAACGGTAAGTTTATATCAGTTTCCATACGATTAGATAACTCTATCTTTGCTTTCTCTGATGCTTCTTTAATTCTTTGCACTGCCATAGCATCATTATGCAAATCTATACCTGTAGTCTTTTTAAAATCATCCATCAAATAGTCCATTATTGCATGGTCAAAATCTTCACCACCAAGCATTGTGTCACCATTTGTTGCTTTTACTTCAAAAACACCGTCAGCAATCTCTAATATTGATACATCAAAAGTACCACCACCTAAATCATATACTGCTATTACTTTTTGTTTATCACTTTTGTTTAACCCATATGCTAACGCAGCAGCTGTAGGTTCATTAATTATTCTAATAACATCTAGCCCTGCTATTTTCCCAGCATCTTTTGTTGCTTGACGTTGTGCATCATTAAAATATGCTGGCACTGTGATTACAGCCTTCTCAACTTTATGTCCAAGATGTCTTTCTGCTGTTTCCTTCATTTTTTCTAAAACAAATGCACCAATCTGACTAGGTGAATATTCTTTGCCAAGCACTTTTATCCAAGCATCACCATTTTTAGCAGATACTACCTCATAAGATGATTTTATATCTTTTACATCTTGATATCTACGTCCTATAAGCCTTTTACTAGCATATATAGTATTCTTAGCATTCGTAGTAGCTTGACGTTTCGCTGGATCACCAACTAACCTTTCTGAATCAGTAAATGCAACTATTGAAGGTGTAGTTCTAGCACCTTCACTATTTTCAATGGCTTTCGCATCACCACCTTCCATCACTGCAACACAAGAATTTGTCGTACCTAAATCTATACCTATAACAGCCATAAATAGCCCCCTTACATAAAAATCAAAATTATAATCACAGATATAATAACCAAATCACAAGATTACAACCCCATTTAATACAAGTTCATAAATTTATGAGTTAAATACTTGAAAATATACGTGTTAACCACTTCTTTATCCACATACTTCCAGTAGAAGTCTTTTGCAGTTCTTCTTTTAATTTATTACATTCAGAAATTTTATAGTCAACAGTAAATATATTAACTACATCTTTATTTTGATTCGATATATCATCATTCTCAACATTAATATTAAAATCTGATATATTACTAGTATTCTGATTAACAGTTAATCTGACTGATACACTAAATTCTTCTTCAATCTCAGCAATATGTTGACGTTTATTGTTAAAAAAATATTCTACCATTTGTCCAGCAACAGAAATATTTATTAGCTTATTACGATTCTTATTAGCACAGTATCTAATATCACGTAATATATCACCAGAAGAAGATTCTAATGACCTCACTCTACCTACTCCGTTACAATGTGAACATTGCACTGTATTTGCTTCTAATATACTCTGCTTAACCCTTTGTCTTGATATCTCCATCAATCCAAATGTGCTGATATAACCAAATTGCACTTTTGCTTTATCATATCTAAAAGCTTCTTTAATTTCAGATTCTACTGACCTACAATATCTGTATTTCAACATATCAATAAAATCTATTACTATTAACCCGGACAACCCACGCAAATTAACTTGCCTAGCAATTTCCTTAACAGCCTCCATATTCGTTTTATAAGCTGTTTCTTCAATACTGTCTTCACCTGTCATTTTGCCAGAATTAACATCTATTGACACAAGTGCTTCTGTAGGAGTAATAACCATATAGCCACCAGAAGGTAAATTAACTACATTCCCATATAATTCACAAATTTGCGATTCAATTTTATAATAAGAAAAAATAGGCACACTGCCTTTATAAATCCTAAGACGCACTCTGTTTCTAAACATGAATTTAACACATTCTTTTGCTAATTCATATGCATAGCTACCAGATACAATTATATCTTGTGTATTTTCATCACAATAATCTCTTAATGTCCTCTTTATTATATCACCTTCAACATACAACAATGATGGCACAGTAATACTCACATAACTATTCTGTATACTTCGCCAAGTTGACTGCAAGTAAGATAGATCTTGTTCTATTTCTTTCTGGCTTTTATTAGATCCAGCAGTTCTAATAATCATCCCAGATTCTTTTGGTAGCTTTATTACATTCAGAAAATTTTTTAAAGTTTTCCTATCATCAGCATCTTCAATACGACGTGATATTCCACTGTTTTTACTACCAGAATTTGGCATAAATATACAATATCTACCAACTAAAGTAACAAAAGTTGAAAATGTAGCACCCTTATTTCCACGCTCTTCCTTGATGATTTGAGCCATCAATTTTTGCTCAAGTTTTATTACATCTTGTACCTTATACAATTTATAAAAAGGCAATTTAGATTTGTTATGACTACCTTTTGAATTATCTTTTTTCAATAATGTCAATTTTTCATTATAATCATTAACATCATCCTGATCTTTACTATCACATACAACAGAATCATCTACAGATTTTACATCATCATCATTTTTTATATCAGAATCTTCATATAGGATCTGATATAACTTTTCTTTTTCCTCTTCAGAAATATTATAATAATCTAATGATATCTCAGAAAAAGGCAAAAACCCGTGTTTATTTGCCCCATATTCAATAAAAACTGCTTGTAACGATGGTTCTATACGCTTCACTACAGCACAATATACATTACCTTTCAAACATTTCTTATCTTTTGATTCTTGATCAAATTCTACAACTTGCCCGTCACGTAATACTGCTACCCTAATTCCATCCTGATATACTGCATCAATTAATATCCTTTTATTATGACTTGACACTATACTTACACCTAAAACTCACTTAACTATAGCCTTTAATTATAACAATATAGACAAGATTTAAAAGATAAAAACACCTTATTATTTTTACAACAAAGAAACATTAATAAATAAAGTATTAAGTACTTGCTTATCTACGTATTTTTTCATCATCTACTGAAGAAAATGCTTTTTTTATTTTTACAACAATTGATAAACCAACTGCTAAAATCGCAACTCCTACAACAATAGCTGTCAACATCAAAACACTAGGCAAAGGATTAGTATACAATATTGCACTATCAGTTAAAATTGGAACAGTTCCATTACTAACATAACCCATAGAAATATAGAATAATAATACAGAAGTTTGAAATACATTCAACCCTATTAATTTTTTTACAAGATTTTTATCAGCAGCAGTAACATATAATCCTACAACCATTAATGTTATGGACACAAAGTAATTAAAATAACCAAAAATCATATACCGAAGTTAAAAACTCAAAATAAAACTACTAGCAAATCTATTCTTTATAAGAAGATACAAAGTTAAAAAAAATAATCAACATAGAACTACATACAGTCATACCTACACCAAGTTCTACAATAAATATTCCCAATTTCTGGCCTAATACTGGATCACTCATTAAAACAGAATAAGACAAAAATTCACCGCCAAGTAACATAGATACAATACCAGTACCTCCATATATTAAAATACCAACACCACAAATTAGCTTCACAATGTATGGTGATATTGCTTTAGAAGTTACATCTACCCCAAACAATATACCATGCAAAATCATTGCTGATGCAACAATAACACCAGCTTGAAAACCACCTCCGGGGCTATAATCACCATGAAATTGTACATACAATCCATATAAAATTATAATTGGCACCATTAAAATATATATTGTTCTCAAAACTGGATTTTTAAACATGATCATTATCCTTAGCAAGTAATAAAGAAATTCCTAAAGAAGCAGTAAATATTACAACAGTTTCTCCAAAGGTATCATACCCACGAAAACTTGCTAGAATTGCTGTTACTACATTAGGAATCCCAATGTTATAATAGGTATTTTTTAAATAATAAGATGCAACATGATTCTTTGCAAAAGAGTCAGCATCTCCAAAAACAGGTAAATCAGGTATTACATACATCAAACTTATAAACATTGCTAAAGCAATAATTAGAGGAAATATTTTTAGACTAAAATGCACTTCCCCTTCATTTTTACCAATTAACGACAACGCCATCAACATTAGTACAGTACTTATCCCTCCTCCTACTGCAGCTTCTGTAATTGCAACATCTGGAGCATCCATAATTAAATATAATAATGCCATTAAAAAACTAAACAAACACATCAATACTACATTAACAGTAAGATTTCTAAAAAACACTAAAGAGGATGACACAAACACCAAAAATAAAGATAAAACAATATTCATAATAAAATTAACATCACTCAGCATTATTTTTCCTTTTTTTATCTTTATGATAAGCAGAACTTGCCAATGCATAAGATGCAGTAGTACAAGTAACCCATAAAAAACAGATTAATAATAAGATTTTAATTGTAATAATTGAAAATTCTAATTGCATGGCTAATCCAATTAAAATCAATGTAGCTCCTAAAGAATCCGTTATACCTGCAGGATGTAATTTTGTGTAAAAATTAGGGAATCTTATTACACCTATTACAGAAGTAATTACTAAAAACATTCCTAATACTAAAATTATCATACTTAAATATTCTATCATTTCTTCATCTTTCTAAAAGAACCATGTAAAAAAAATCTCATAAATGCAATAGTAGAAATAAAGTTAATACATGCATATACTAAAGATACATCTATTAAAAACGAAAATGTATTATTTATAACTCCAATAACAACAATCAAAACAACAGAATACGTACCAAACAAATTTGCAGCAAGTATTTTATCATATATAGAATTACCAGTAACTACACATACCAGCATTGCCCCCATGCAAAATAATAACACACAACTTGTAAATACTAACATCGAATTAACAATAATAGTGATAAAATCAATATATACAAATATTAGCAATACACAAACATTTAAATTATAAAATTCAAATCACTAGCTCATTTTCTCAATAACTAATTCATAACAAATTGAGATTACAAATACATTATCGATGCTACTATAAAACATTAAACTTTAGTATATGAACATCACTTAACTTCAGGATTATGTAATATACTCACTCCTTCAACATGAAAAAACTCACATATTAAACACAAGATACTAATAAACAACACATACAAATATTCAAATACTTTAAATCTAAACAATTAGTAATAATGCACTTTATAAATTTAATACTAAGTTTTTAAAAAATTTTCTCAATGTTAATATAAACTGAACTAAAACTATTAAATTAACTACCAACATTTTCTTACATAAACTCTAAAGTAGAGAGAATATGCTGTCTTGTTATTCAAATAAAAATGTAATTTAAAAAAAGAAAATGACCAACTAAAAAACTTAAAACATTTTATACTTTCATTAAATACTTCATTAAATACTTACTGTACTCAAAGCATCATAAATTCTAAACACTTAATCCACAACACAATTTATTTAATCAATATTAATTTTTAATTTATCAAGTACCTTATTTACTAAATTCTCTGCAGTGATTCCAAAATGCTTATATAAATCCTTATATGGAGCAGATAATCCAAAATCATCTAAACCTACAAAAACTCCATCTTCTCCTATATATTTATGCCATCCAAACGAACTTGCAGCCTCTATAGCAGCTTTTATACTTTTATTATTTAACAAACTGAATATATATTTTTTATCTTGTTGAGCAAATAATTCCCAACAAGGAACAGATACTACCCTTGCATCTAATCCTTTACTTTTCAAAATATCAGCAGCTTTTAATGCTACTTCTACCTCAGATCCTGTTGCAAAGATCGTAACATCTAAATCTTTTTCACATTCACGTATAATATATGCACCTTTGCTAGACAAATTTTCCTCAACATATATACTACGAACACTCCCTACATTTTGCCTAGATAATATAAATATAGATGGAGAACCAGTTAATTTCAATGCAATTTCCCAACATTCTAATACTTCAACAGCATCAGCTGGTCTGAAAACATATAAATTAGGTATAGCTCTTAAAGATGATACATGTTCTACAGGTTGATGAGTTGGTCCATCTTCCCCTACTCCAATAGAGTCATGCGTCATAACATAAATAACATGTCTTTTCATTAATGCAGACAACCTAATAGCTGGCCTACAATAATCAGTAAAAACCAAAAATGTCCCACCATAAGGAATTACTCCACCATGCAATGCCATACCATTCATACATGCCGCCATAGCATGCTCTCTTATTCCATAATATAAATAAGAGCCATCAAAGTTATCCTTATTAATAACTGATGTAAATTGTGGTTTAGTATTATTAGACCCAGTAAGATCAGCAGAACCACCTATTAACTTACTTGTATTCTCCATTACAACTTCCAATACTCTACCAGAAGACTTACGTGTTGCTTCATTTAAATTCAAATTACATAGCTCTCTTTTTAATTTCTTTAAACTTAAAAACACTGAATCAGATACACCTTCTTTTATTACATCCATAAAACCTTGAGAAGTTTTATCATAACATTTACCAAGCCACGTGTTATATTCATTCTCCGACTTACTGGTAACACTTTTCCATAATTGTAAAATCTCTTCCGGCACATCAAATGGCTTATTACACCAGCCTAACTTCTCTTTCATCAAAATTACTTCTTCTTCTGAAAATGGCCAACTATGTGCAGCAGATGTATTTTCTTTTGAAGCAAGTCCTTTCCCAATAATTGTCTTACAACAAATTAAAGCAGGTTTACTAGACCCACGAGCATTTTCAATTGAAGATTCAATCTCATCAAAATCATGCCCATTTATCTCAAAAACATCCCAACCGTAAGATAAGAATCTAGTTTTAATATTATCTGAAACAGCTAAAGATGTAGCACCATCTATTGAAATACCATTATCATCAAACAACACTACCAATTTACTAATTTGCAAATGCCCTGCTAAAGATGCTGCTTCATGACTAATCCCCTCCATAAGACAACCATCTCCAACCATAACATATGTAACATGATCTACAAGTTCACTACCAAATCTTTTAGACAATACTTTTTCTGCTATAGCCATACCTACAGCACATGCTAAACCTTGCCCCAATGGACCAGTCGTAGCATCAATACCAGGAGTACAGCCATATTCTGGATGCCCAGGAGTTAAAGAATGAATTTGCCTAAACCTTTTTATCTCTTCTATATCTAAACACCCTAAGAAATATAATATAGAATACAACAACATAGATCCATGACCATTTGACAACACAAACCTATCCCTATTAAACCAATCTGGACATTTAGGATTAAACTTTAAAAATTTTGCAAACAATACTGTAGCAACATCTGCCATACCTAAAGGCATACCAGGATGTCCAGAAGCAGCATTTTGTATAGCATCTATTGATAATACTCTAATAGCATTAGCCATATTCGCCATATCATTATATCTGTTGCCCATATCCCTTCTCACTAATCAAACTAAAAACACATATTTAGCTAATACATATGAAATCTAAACATTTAGATATTTATCTGTTAGATAATTTTTATAGAAACTAACATTTAATTTCTGGCCTGTGATTTTCTTCAATAATTCTAGACTACTGTACCTTGTACCATAATCATATACATTTTTATTCATCCAAGAAATGAAAGATGAAAAATCCCCTTTTTCTACTTGTGATAAAATTTGAGAGTTATTATTCTTCATAAAATAAAAAATTTGAGAAGCAATAATAGCAGAAATCATACAACAAGGAAAATATCCAAAAATTCCACTTACCCAATAATCATCTTGTAAGAACCCTTCTAAATCATTTTTCGGTACAATATCAAAATAGTGCTTCATTCCCTGAAACCAAGCATCAGGTAAATCTTGTACCTGTAAAGAATCATTTATCATCTCCTTTTCTAAAGTATATCTCAACATAATATGACCTAATAAAGTCACTTCATCAGACTTATGCATAAACAAATTAGGTTGCACCTCATTAAAATACAACTGCATATTCTCATAATGTCCAACTTTACCTCTGAAAGAAAACCTTTTCTTTAAATTAGCAGACATATACTTTACACATTCCTTACTCATCATCAAGTGATTTGATGTTAATAAACCTAAAATTTCAAAAAAAATAACACTTACATTCCACACTACAGGCTGCTTAAGCCATTTCTCAGGCAGATTTAAATTATATAAAGCATAACCTATTTTCTTAAATAAAGTTCTTACTCCAATTCTATAATCACTTCTATCGTAATCAACCAAAAAAGACAGACATTCTGTCAATGAACACCTATTGTTGACATAATCCTGATTAGTAATACTAACATTGTCACCTGTAATACCAAAACATGACAAAATATCATACCCAAAAAGTATTTGCTTATCTTCACCAACATCTTTTGGATAATACACCTTACTATGTTTTTGCTTATCACTTATTCCAACAATAAACTGACGAAAAAAAGCTCCTACTTCAGTAAATATAGAATCTACTTTCCTAGTATTTAATCTACTATCTTGAAATCCCAAAATAATATCATACTTAGAAACTTTTAAATTCTCAGCTTTAATAGAAGCAATATCACTTACCAACCTTACAACATCAGACAGCAAAGCAATAACATCTTGTAGAGAAGCATTATCATTACGAAATAATAACCAAGAGTTCCTGCTTTTTACCTGTGCTTTATAAAGATCCAACTTTAATTCTAAAGGAATAGTAATACTATCCTTATGTATTAGTTCAATACGATTTAAGTTAGCAATTTCCAACTCATTTAACTTCGATTTATCAGCTAAACAATGTTGTATCATATCATTGACCATTTCATTACTGATGATCTCATGTTCAATTTCTTTAAGTGTGCAAACATGCTCTATTTTATCACCTAAATCATTTTTACTAGATTCTAAAACATTAATGGTAGAATTAATACTCCTAATCTTACCAAAAATTTGCTCTAAAAATTTATAATGTTTCATATGTATAATATTCCTTAGGTTAAATTCATCTAGTCAGTCAATCAAAAATTAATTCAAATAATATCAACGGATATGCAAGAACTTTTCTAAAACATGTACTAAGCACACAATGCACGATATATATACACCATATCAGGCAAAATATTAATAATAAAAATACCAACATCTAAAACTATCACACATTTCCAATAAATAGTTGACAATGCAATATATTAGCTCAACATAATACAAAATATCAATATTTCTTATCCAAAAAAACTTAAATAATTCCATAAGACAAAGTATTATAAAGAATTCTTCCACAAACAAGATATTAAATATTACTTAATATATTTACATAAATAATTAGAAATTAATATTCATAATTAGTAACTTACACGCAATACAGCCTATATTCTTATTTATCGATAAATTATAGATTTATCATAATTTATCAATGATAAATCTTGTTTATATATATAAAATCAATTATTTTTATGATATAAAAGAAGACAATCAAAAATAACAATTCATTAAAATGATATAATAAAATCCACATATATTCTGCAATTATATTCTTTAAATAACACACAAGGAAATTATTCCATAAATTTTGTAATGTAATTGCACTTTTATTTTTCTCTTGACTTAAGACAATTTTAAGCAATGATCATCATAATCTTGTTCTAATAACGATTGAGGCACTATGAAACACAAGTTGGTATTTATTAAGTTTATACTACTATGCTTAATCTTAAGTAGTTGCAAAACTACTGATCACGTTCCATTAGTGAATACTGATCACGTGTTTTCTAATATGAAAACCATTGAAAAAATATATTTTGATTTTGGAAAGGCAACAATAGGAGATTCCGATAAAGCAATACTTGAAAAAGTGATACAAAAAGCACAAAAAGATACTAACACTAATATTGTTATTGTCGGGCATACTGATACAAGAGGAACAGACGAATACAATTTAGAACTAGGGGAACAAAGGGCAAATGCAGTAAAAGACTTTATTATAGAGCATGATAAATCTTTAGAAAATAGAATTACTGTACAATCTAAAGGAAAATCTGAACCAGCAGTTTTAGTATATTCCAACAACCCAGAAGAAGCTGAACACGCTCATGCTAAAAACCGAAGAGTCGTTATCACACTCACTGATAACGGTAATAAAATGACTCAGTAAAAAAATATTTAAATAATTAATAAATATATTTCAATTAAATACTATATATATTACTTTCTACATGTGTTTCTCATGTAGAAAGTAACGTAAGGTAGTGCATTTATAGTAGCAAAACACCCTAAGTTTTACATGATGACTTAAATTATACCATTTTTATGACTATAAGTAATAAATAATTAGCATGTATACTTATTTTATACTATAATATTTAATAATTGTAAATCATATATGTTAATACACTTTGACTACTAAATAATTTGACACAATTTCTTTATTTTGTTAGTGTGACTTGGGATTTTATACAGAAAAACTATGGTAAATATAATAGTTATAGGTTTACAATGGGGTGATGAAGGAAAGGGAAAAGTAGTAGATTGGCTGTCTACTAATGCAGATGCTGTAGTCAGGTTTCAAGGAGGGAATAATGCAGGTCATACTATCGTAGTCAATGACAACGTATATAAGTTAAATCTACTTCCATCTTCTGTTTTACAAAACGATAAACTATCAATAATTGGAAACGGAGTAGTTTTAGATCCTTATGCTCTTATCTCTGAAATTGAGAACTTAAAAAGCAATGGGATCAACATCACTAGTCAAAATTTTATAATATCAGATTCTTGCCCTTTAGTATTAAGTGTACATAAACAAGCAGATATGTTATTTGAACAACTTAGGCAAGATACTATAGGAACTACAAACAAAGGAATTGGTCCATGTTATGCAGATAAAATTAGCAGAAGAGCTATTAGAGTATGTGATCTATTCGATCCAAAAGATTTACTATATAATAAAGTAAACCATCTTTTAAGCTACCACAATTTATTAAGAAAAAATCTTAATAATCCATTAATAGAAACACAAAGTATAGTTAATGAATTATTAAGTATTGCACCAAAAATTTTACCATTTGTTCAACCAGCATGGAAAGCAATACACAACTTAATAGAACAAAATAAGACCATAATTTTTGAAGGAGCACAAGGTACATTTCTAGATATTGACCATGGAACATATCCTTTTGTAACATCAAGTAATACTATAGCACAACAAGCATTTGTTGGATGTGGAATAAATCCATCTAATAAAACTCATATACTAGGGTTAGTAAAAGCTTATACAACACGAGTAGGTAATGGACCATTCTTTACTGAACAAAATAATAACATAGGTAAAACCATGTTTGAATCAGGCAAAGAATTAGGTACTGTAAGCAATAGACAAAGAAGGTGTGGATGGTTTGATGCAGTATTAGCACGACAAGCTGTTATACTGTCTGGTGTTTCAGGTCTAGTCATGACCAAACTTGATGTATTAGATCAATTTAGTGAAATAAAAATATGTGTTAAATATAAGTATGAGGATAAAATATACGATTACCTTCCTGCTTCACCTTATATACAAAGTAAACTAGAACCAGTATATGAGACACTACCTGGCTGGCAAATTAGTACATTTGGTAGTGTATCACACAAAGACCTCCCACAAAATGCGATATCATACATAAAAAAGATAGAAGAAATTTTAAAAGTTCCCATTCATTTAATTTCCACAGGTCCAGAAAGACATTCCATGATTACAATTAACAATGATTTCTTATATCAATAAATACAATTACCTAACTCTAAACCATAATTTACAACTTAATATAAACCCTACAGATAGAAGTCTGCATTACAGCAATAAATCAACAAGGTAACTGTTTACAAAAAATCTCATTCTAATTCTATGTATCATTAAACTGAAAAATTTAAATATACATAACAACAGAATATATACCAGAGGAAAATTTCATTATTAATAAAAATCTTATACAGCTTTGAATACAAGCAATAACAGAACTTATAAAAATTTACAATATCACAATCAAATGCCCATTAGAAATTTACCATACATTTTACTCTTATTAACACAATATATACTTTATACATTTTAATATCTTAGATAATTTATGTAGCATTTACATATCTACACTTTAATTTAGATATGTACATTAAATACTAATTTTGAAAATCTCTAATACAACATATACTTTACCTATTCTAATATTTTAATCTACTGATACAATTTTTAACGCTTCCACATGAATTTTTCTTTTTTTACTATTTAGATATGCAACTCAAACACTAATTTTAAATCGCTATTAAAACAGCATATATTCTGTAAATTTGAATGCTTTTAGATTACAGATATAATCTTAACCTCATATATCTTCTCTAAATTAGATGTTTATATACCAATTCACCTAACACAGAATATATTTCATATACTACCTTACATTTTAAGAATACCTATACAATTTCAAGATCTTCTTCTTTCTGTTCCAAACAATGCTAACACAGTATATACACTTCTCATGTTTTTTTAATACACTACTTTAACACTTTTTCATGTATTTTTATGCTGAACATTAGATATACATACATCAAATATCAACTTTGAATAATTCCAACATAACATACATTTAATGTCATTACTTCTAAAACTACTTATACAATCTTAACATCTTGCTATCTACATTTGATTAATTTTTATTATATCAAGTACTTGTTGTAAAATTAATACAGCTGCAATCTTATCATCAATTGCTTGAGATTCTTTTCTCTTAATGTTAGCCAATTTTGTAACTCTCGTAGCCATAGCAGTGCTGTATCTTTCATCATGTAAATAAACATTAACCTTATACTTCGCTATAATCCGATTTGCAAGTAGCACCACTTTTTGACATAATTCACTTTCTAGACCACTTAACTCAATTGGCCAACCCATAACTATTGCTCCTACATTGTTTTCTGCAAAAATATTGTATAAACTACCCAAATCTTTCCTAGTACTTCTCTTTACATATACACCATAAGGTATAGCTACTAAATTTGTTTTATCACTTAAAGTGATCCCTATCTTTTTCTCTCCAAAATCTAGACCCATTATCCTTTTCGTCTTATCTATTACTTTAACAAACTCATCAATATCTTTATATAGCATAACATTTCCAGGAAGAAATACTCACTCTGAAGTTTTTTATCACATATATTGTCTTTTACAAGTTTCAATACTTTAACTATTCATCACAACCATTGGCTATCAACAGCATATTATAAAATACATTTGATATGTTTACCTTAACTTTAGGTTGTTTACGTATACCACTCAAAAACACAGTTTATTTATCAAACTTTACATACATCAGATAACATTTTCTAAACCTTAACTCATTAAAAATTGGCTATACATCTCATTCTATAAATTTCTCTATGATTACTGACAAGATAAACATTCATTATAATCGAAATTCGTTATTTGCTTATATTGTTCTACTGATTTTTCTAATGCACCATGTGATACTTTATCTGCACGCTGTATTGACTTCGATCTGCAATAATACAAACTTTTCAATCCCTTTTTCCAAGCAAGAAAATGTATTTTATGCAAATATCGTTTATGAATATTAGGAGGAAGAAAAATATTTACAGATTGTGCCTGACATATATATTTCGACCTATCACTAGTGTGCTCTATTATCCATCTTTGATCAAGCTCATATGCAGTCTTAAATACTAATTTCTCCTCTTCAGTTAAAAAATCTAAATGTTGCACTGAACCTTCATTAGTTGAAATAGAAGACCACACTTGTTCATTATCTTTACCTTTTAGCATAAGTAACTTCTGCAAGAATTTATTCCGTACAATAAAAGAACCAGTTAAAGTTTTATGTGTAAAAACATTTGCCGCATATGGTTCAATTCCAGGAGAAGTATTGCCAGCAATAATAGAAATTGATGCAGTAGGAGCAATTGACAATTTATTTACAAACCTCTCTACAATACCAGCATCTTGCGCATCAGGACATGAGCCTTTTTCCATAGCAATATTATAAGATGCAATATCAGCATGCCGTTTTATATGAGAAAATATCCTTTTATTCCATATCATAGCAGTTACAGATTCAAACGGTATCATTTTACTCTGTAAAAATGAATGAAACCCCATAACACCAACTCCTATGCTACGCTCACGCATTGCAGAATACCTTGCTCTCTCCATGTCATCAGGTGCTTTCTTTATAAAATCAGTCAATACATTATCAAGAAATCTCATTACATCTTCAATAAACAATGAATTGTCTTCCCATTTTTCATAGTATTCAAGATTTAATGACGCAAGACAACATATTGCAGTACGAGATTTATTTAAATGATCATACCCAGTAGTCAGAGTTATTTCAGTACATAAATTGGACATTTTGATGTTTAGATTAAGCTTTTTATAAATTTCAGGTTTATTTTGCTCAACTTGATCAATAAATAATATATAAGGTTCTCCTGTTTCAACTCTTGTAGTCAAAATTTTTATCCATATATCACGTGCTTTCACAGTAAAAATTACTGATTGATCCTTAGGACTTACTAAATCCCACGGTTCATCGTTCTCCACACATCTCATGAATTTATCTGACAATACAACACCATGATGTATATTTAATGCTTTTCTATTAGGATCACCACCTGTCGGTTTTCTTAAGTCTAAAAATTCTTCAATTTCTGGATGCCACACAGGTAAGTATACAGCAGAGCTACCACGACGTAACGAGCCTTGACTAATTGCTAAAGTTAAAGCATTTTGGACTACAATAAATGGTATGATACCAGAAGTCTTACCACTACCACGTACTTTTTCACCTATAGAACGTAAATTTCCCCAATAACTTCCTATTCCACCACCTTTAGACGCCAACCATACATTTTCATTCCATAAATTAACAATACCTCTTAAACTATCCTCTGTCTCATTTAAAAAACATGAAACTGGCAATCCCCTATTTGTACCACCATTACTTAATATAGGAGTAGCAGGCATAAACCATAACTGACTCATATAATCGTATAACCTTTGTGCATGCTCTGGATTGTCTGAATAATACTCAGAAATTCTGACAAATAACTGCTGATAATCTTCATTTTCAAGTAAATACCTATCAGATAATACAGCCTTACCAAAAGATGTAAGATTATTATCTCTTTCATAATCAACAATTATTTTTCTCATAATTTCTACCATTTTTTCATCATTCAAAACTACATACTATAAAAATACATACATATTGTATGTATTTACTATATAAAACACAATATATAGAAATGCAAAACATCTTGCAAAAACTTTATACTACATGCAACTCTATAATATGGATTTACAACTATAAGATTAACACAAGAAATACACTTATTCGGGAAGCACACCCTCATTTAAGAGTGTAAAAAAAATGAAAGATAAACGTGACTCCCACGGGAGTCGAACCCGCGTTACCACCGTGAAAGGGTGGTGTCCTGGACCACTAGACGAAGGAGTCATATCAGCTGATTATAAAATTGAACACCAGCATAGTCAAACATTATTCTGTAATTTAATTTATCATGTAAATAAAAATATTAAAATATAATTATTACATAAAGTATTTATTAAAATAAATGATCAAAACTATTAAAAAATAG
The DNA here is from genome assembly GCF_004181775.1 of Ehrlichia minasensis. Taxonomy (NCBI): domain Bacteria; kingdom Pseudomonadati; phylum Pseudomonadota; class Alphaproteobacteria; order Rickettsiales; family Anaplasmataceae; genus Ehrlichia; species Ehrlichia minasensis. Next base: position 39,006 of record NZ_QOHL01000001.1, on the reverse strand, counting down.
AGTATAGATTATATTAAATTAACTAGTAAAGGGCTTAAACTACAATAATTTATAAATTTTTTCTAACAACTATAAATTACATTGCACATTATTTTATAGTCTCTATAATCTTCAGAATGAAACAACGCTTAGAGGAAATTTTGTCCTGTAATATATCAGAGTTAATGAAACACCACAGTAGCTTACTCATTAAAAAGCTAGAGGATATTCTACCAGAAAATAATCAAGATATATTAATGACATCTATGAGATACTCTATACTTTCCACTGGCAAGCACATACGTCCTTTTCTTGTTAATGCCACAGCTCAAATGTTTGGTGTTAATGTAGACAGAACTCTACCTGTTAGTGCAGCTGTAGAAATTATACATGTCTACTCATTAATACATGATGACCTACCAGGAATGGATAATGAAGAAATACGTCGTGGACAAGCAAGTTCTCATAAAAAATTCAATGAAGCAGTTGCAATATTAACTGGTGATGCATTATTAACTCTAGCATTTGAAATATTATCAACAATTGATGAATCATCACTCATACGCTGCCGCATAATAAAAACTTTAGCTCGTGCTATAGGATACCAAGGCATGATACAAGGGCAAATACTTGATACAGAAACTATAGCAAAAGACATGCATGAAATACAAAACATACATATATTAAAGACAGCGCAGTTTTTTTCTGCAATATGTGAATTAGGAGGAATACTAGGTAATGCATCAAATACCCAATTAAATGCTCTTGCAAATTATGGGTTAAACATTGGACATGCTTTTCAAATAAAGGACGATATTGCTGATACAGATCAAGACAAATCCAAAAACAATATCCTTAACATAACAAACAACAAAGATGCTAAAAACTATGCTAGTAATCTAATAGATAAATCAATTGAACATTTAACTATTTTTTCACATAAGGCAGATATTCTACAAAGTTTAGCAGGTCTTATAAGAAATTTATAAAAAACATGAAAAAAATACTTTATAGATTATTATATCTCTGTCTCATTATAATATCTTTAGCATTTATAGGAAATGTATTACAAATTCTATACACAAAAGCAATGCTTAATAAACAAGATACTAATAACCCTACAAAAGCATATAAAGTTAATACTAATAACTCTCTGACACATATTATAGGATATGAATTATTAAAACCAATAATTGAAGCACGTATTGACTATTACATTAAAAAAAATGGATTGGTTGACTATTTAGAAAATATTAAACATAAAATCATAAAGCCAGATTTATTCAAAGTACATGATATCGCAGAAGGAAATGGTAAAAAAGTACTCTGTGGGCAAAACATTTCTGCAGTAGTATATAAATTCTCATACAACACAGATAGTAAAAATATCATTTCTCAAACTCTAACAAACATTCCACAAGAAGTAACATTCAACTTAGGAGAAAGTATTATAAAAGAACTCAATTATACAATAGAAGGGATGGAAGAAGAAGGTCAACGTATTATTATATTAACAGATGAACAAAATAACTTGAAAGAACAATACTACGTCAAACTAACATACATTAATTCATCATATCCAGATGAAATCAATGACATGTTGATTTTTAATAATATCATTGAAGATTACAAAGGTACAGTTAACAAAATACGCTGTGGAGATAGTGTAAAAGTGAGATATAATATACGTGAATCAAATGGAAAAATAATATTAGAAAATCAAGAATTAAAAGTAGACATTGGCAAAAATAAAGTTCCTCTTGCAATAGAATTAGGGCTTATCAACATGAGATCAGATATGACACGATCCATCATAGCCTCACCAAAGCTCTTTACCAATTTTGAGAAACCTGAACATTTTGATGAAAATAACATTAAAATAATTGATATAAGTATTATTGAATGATACTTTCTAAAATACATTAATGTAAAACACGTCTGAAAATATGATTAAGGTTGTAAATTTACCTTACTATCGAAAGTTGCTTATATATAAATTTTAATCTGTCATACAGCACAGTAATATTACATTTCTTTCTTCATAACTTTCTTCATGACACAGTATCAACAAAATAACACCGCACAGTATACTTATTAATCTTAATGAATACATATAATAGCTACCAAACATGAACCACTATTTAAACTATGAAGTTTTATAGATAATAGATTAGTAAAATCTAAATAAAACTATACTGATAATTAATCCAAGATTTATTATATCCAACAATGCTAAATATATGAAACAACAAGCATAAAACTTAGGTACCTAGAAATTTCATTGTTACAAGTTTTCAAACTATAATTAATAACATAAATTTTTATATAAGGTATATACACTCCTAAAAATTTCACACATTTACATATATATCTTGTACTAATTAATTATCTCAACAATCGAAGAACTATTACTAAAGTTTCCATTAAGCAATAATATCACCTCTTCTATTAAAGATGGAGTTAACAAATAACCATGTCGATACAAACCATTAATTCTTATCAAATTACCTTGAACATATATTTTAGGTAAATTATCAGCAAATGCCGCCCTGCAATTACTCGACATATTTATAATTCTTGCTTCAGCAAAACCCTTATGTACTGAATAAGCTGCTGACAATAATTCTAATACGGACTGCACTGAAACTTCAGACATATCTGAACTTTCTATTTCAGTAGCTCCAACAACAAACTGAGAATCTCTTCTAGGCACTATATATATACTGTATCTAGGGTGTACCATTCTAATTGGTCTATTTAAACTAACTTGTGGAGCATATAATAACAATACTTCACCTCTAACTCCTCTTAAATTAGGCAAATCATCTTTTGCACCTATACCTCTACAATCAAACACAAAGTCAAATTTAAATTTTTTATTTCCTACAACAACAACTCTACTAACAATCTCGTTAACAACAGCATGTTCATACCAAACAACACTGTAATGTTCTAAAGTACAAGTTGTATTATAAAACAGTTGTGAAGTATCAATTTGTCCCTCTCCTGGCAAATACAATCCATAAGGAAACAAGAGATTAGGTTCAAGTACTTTTAACTTATTTTCATCTATTATTTGTAAATCATTAAGACTGCACTTTCTTTTTATAAACATCATCATTCTTTCAAGATCTGATATGTCATTTCTATGAGCTACTATTAGACTACCAAGCATCTTAAAAGAAGTATCACCTAATATACTGTTGAGAATTCCTGGCCATAAATTTAATGACTTTACACCTAAGTCAAAAATAGTTTGCTCCATTTTTTCTGATTCCGAATATAAAGCAAGCATACCTGCAGCAATAACACCACAACTTTTTCTGTCATTCTTACCAAATTTATCAAATAAAGTAACCTGCCAACCTTCACGTAACAACCTTAATGCTAATAACCTACCTACTAACCCTGCACCTACAATTCCTGCTTTTTTATTCATGATAAACAATTACTTAAATAAACATTTTTTAACACAAATATCATATTCATAGCAAAATAATATGACAATTCAACATTCACAATCTTACTTATTCAAACATTAAAACATTACATAAAAAACTACATTACTTTATCAAGTATCACATACATCAGCTTTTACTGTTTTAAATCATAAGTCTTCTTATACTGATTTAAATAAAAAATATTAATATATTAGACTACAATATATTACACGAACTATATATTATATGACAAAAAATTTACCTGTAACTCAAATACTCGTCTTATCTACATCATCACTTAATATTAACGTAACTCATATTACACAGCATACAATACATCTAGTACAACTAGCTGACACTATATTGTTCCAATACTAATTAATAAGACACTCATTTTTTAATTAATCTTTTTTTCAGAAGCATTGCTAATATTATCACCACATCAAGATAACTTACACATTTATATACTTAAACTTCGAATATTTTCACAAATTAAAATCCGCAGGATTATACTTTGATGTATAATTTTTAAACCTACCTTTTTCCGCTTCAAAAAATAACTTATGTAACACCTAAACATATATAAAACCTTAATATTACACTGCTTTAAACATTAATTAATAGACATTCATTCTTCATTTTGTAAACATTACTAATATAATAACTACATAAATAAAACAGATATATCTATTTTCATTATTATGTGTAACTACTATTATTAATTCACAACAAGATATTTAACCACGTTTTTTAAACATAACTAACAAGACATTCATTTTTCACTTTATAAGCATCACTAATATCATAACTACATAGATAAACATTCATTCGAACACTTTTACAAATTAAAATCTGCAGGATTATATCTTGATGTATAATCTTTAAATCTACCCTTTTCCGCTTCAAAAAATAATTTAATATTTCCTATTGGACCATTACGCTGCTTTGAAATTAGTATATCTGCAACATTACTTATTGAATTCATTTTTTCTTGCCATTCCACATGCTTAGCAGTACCCTCAGCTGGTTGCTTCCTAAGTTCATAATATTCCTCTCTATACAAAAACATTACAACATCAGCATCTTGCTCTATGCTACCAGAATCTCTTAAGTCAGACAATTGAGGTTTCTTATCATCACGTTGTTCAACTAACCTAGACAACTGAGATAAAGCAACAACTGGTATATTGAGTTCTTTCGCAATAGCCTTAAGTCCTTGTGTCACCTCTGATACTTCCTGAACTCTATTTTCTCCACTACGTTTAGTCGTACCTTTGACTAATTGTAAATAATCTATAAACACAGCTTCCAAATTATATAGTTGATGCATTCTTCTAATTCTAGTTCTTAAACTACTAATAGATATGCTAGACGAATCATCAATGATTAATGGTAAATTACATACTTTAGTACTGGCATCAATTACCTTTTTAAGCTCTTCCCCACTAATCTTTCCAGACAGTGCTTTATAAGAACTTACATCAGATTCAATAGCTATCACTCTAGAAGCTAATTGCTCAGCTGACATCTCTAATGAAAAAAATCCAATATGCTGACCGTTATATTGACTACTATTACTTAAAATCTTACATGCATTTAATGCCATATTCAATGCCAAAGCTGTTTTCCCCATAGAAGGACGTGCAGCTAAAATCAGCAAATCAGACTTCTGTAACCCATTTAACAGTTGATCTAGGTCACGAAATCCAACAGATATACCCTGTAATACTCCTTCATTATTTTTCGCAAACTCTATTTTTTTCTTAATATTTGCAACTAAAAGCGCAAATTGGTGATAAGTTTTATCAGACTTTCCTTGACTACCAAGCAAAAACAATTTTTGTGCAGCATTTTCTATTTGATAAATTGCAGAATTATCAACATCATAATTATATGCTCCACTAATTAAATCCTGACCAAATGAAATGAGACATCTTCTCAAATAAGCATCAACAACTATATTCGCCACATTTTTAATATCAAAAATTATACTAGCTTTTGCTGCAATTTTTGCTAAATACTCAACTCCACCAGATTCAATCAAATCTTCATCATTGTCAAAAAACATTTTCAAACTAACTTCATTAGCAACCAACCCACGCTTGTTAATTTTGACTATTTGCTCAAAAATACGACGATGTAGAGTATCAAAAAATACATCACTTGTTATTATATCTTCAACTGCATCACAAATTCTATTGTCACGCAACATTGATCCTAATAATATCTGTTCAGCTTCAATATTACAAGGAAGTTCAGATATTAGCTGGCCAAAGTTCTTACTAGTGTTCGATTTCAATTCCAAAATACCCTCTCAAAAGTAATAACATTATATTTAGATAAAAACTTACACTATTTATAACATCTTACACCTACTAACAAACCAAAAAATTCAATTACTATTATTTTAAGAACAGTCATAAATACCAAGTATACTTACACTATTAAACACCAGTTAGTTCATACCAATAAAATTTACATGATTTTGCCTCTATTCCACAAATTGAATAATAATTTCACAATGTATTCTCTTACAAAATACTTTTACTATATTGAAACCTAACATTTTTACAACATAATTCAACTTTATAATATATCATACACAGATTTACTAAAATTACTAACAAACACTTCATAGATATCATAATCATTAGAGTCACAACACACCAATAATACTCGTATTAAAAATGTGAGATTACTCCTTAGATTTCATAATAAAAATTAAATACTATTGTCTATTAAGCTTGTTGCTAAGAAGATGTACTAAAAATTGTTCACACATTATTGCACTAAATAATAACAAATATTATATACAGATTGAAGTTTTGCATAGACAGAAGATAGAACAGCATAATACAACAAAAACTAAATTTGACTGGTAACTGGAATTAGTAAATGTAACAAAACATTCACAGTAACATATTTGTACTACCACAATACCAAACATATAAAGAAAGTATCTACTCCTATATCTCCTATACAAAAATTGACATTACAAATCTACAACTGTCAAAAATCAAATTTCTTACCTCTTTAATTTACTATCAAAAATAGCAACACATTGACAAAATTTTTCTACACTGTAGGATCATACAAAAACAAACATTACATTAATGTTATATATACTATTTCTAATAGACAAAACTAAAATCTATATATCAATCTATCAGGTATAAAAAATGACACTTTCTTGACTTACCATTAAAGATAGTATCACTCAACAAAGTTTTTTACACATCATTACGTAAAACCAAAAGCAACTTCTATATTAATGTGCCTACACTCAATGTGTCTACACTCACCATCTACAATAGACAAAATAAAATACACATAGCAACAGGTATAAAAATGACACTTTCTTGACTATCACTAGATGATGATGCTTAACAAAGTTTTTCTATATACCAATCACTTATACACAAACACTACATTAACTATACTTATTTAACTATCCCTGTATGAATACCACTCAAAAAAATAAGTTTATAATTTCAAAAGTAGTAGAAATAAAATTACGCAAGACATGGACTACCAGTGCACAACTATTATATATATAATGTGAGGATTTATAGATTTCAAAATACAATAACTATTTAGATCTTCCCTTATATCTTCCTTGAGATAAAGATCTCATACTTACAAACATCTGCCAAAACCCTGTTTCTTCTTTATCAAATTTCAACCCAGCAAACCTCTGCAACTTCTCTGACATTACAAACCTGGTCCAATGCCCTATTGGCTGCATAATCTCAACAATTTTAATATTACTTTTATACTCTGTAGTATCTCTAGTAATATCACTAACTAACATCTGATGTTTAATAATCTCTTTTTGCTTCTTCTCTATATACCTTTTATATTTTTCTTCATCTGTTAGCTGTTCTTCGCAATCATTATCAACAAATATCTTTAAAATATTCTCATGTATATAATTCTTATACAAACTAAACAGTGCTATACAAATACCTAAAGCACCCAAAGCTATGACTAAAGAAATAAGAACATCAAAATACATAAAAATATATTAAAAACCCCACATTGTATTATATCACAATTTTACTAAAATAGTAACTCCATCTTTACTATACTAAAACAATATTTTGTATAATATATAATATTATTTTTACTAAAATATAAAATAGTGTTTAACTATACATACATGAAATTAGCTATTTCAAAAGCACAAGAAGATTTATCAGAAGTACCAGTAGGAGCAGTGATAGTACATAATGATAAAGTAATATCTTCTTCCAACAACTCAAATATACAAAATATAGATCCAACAGCCCATGCAGAAATTTTAACTATAAGAGAAGCATGTAAAACACTATCCTCACAAATATTAGATCAATGCGATATATATGTAACTTTAGAACCATGTGCAATGTGTGCACAAGCAATATCATTTGCTAAGATACGAAGATTATACTTTGGAGCTTACAATAAAAAATACGGAGCTATTGAAAATGGAGCTAGAATCTTTCAGTTTTGCCATCACATACCAGAAACATATGGAGGAATACTAGAAAATGAAAACATAAAACTGATAACAGATTTTTTTAAAAAACTAAGGAAATAGCAACCTCTACACAATATTAAATAAAAGTTATAATTTTCATAACCCAGTATTATCATAGATAAAGATACAATGCCAAATTTACATAAAGATACAAAACCTACTACCAATCTAACAAATCCTTCACATCATACTAAAATCCAAATAGAAGTAACATGATAAAAGACACTAACCCACCACACTACATACTAGCATTTAAATAATTAACACACTGAAAGTACATTAACTAGAACTACAATCCATTTTGTTGATAAGCAATATAACACCTTTCTAACTTCACACAGCTTTTTGCACTGTATAATTTAAAATAGATGATACATCATTCATATCAAAATACATATCGCACATAAAACTGTCAAATACATTTAAACATGCACACAAGTCAAATAATAAACATTGCTATGCTTACATTTTACATGATCTTTTCACTTATAGTACTAATAAATAATACTGCAAACATGTTAGTACACTTACTCACACAATACACGCTAAACTCTACATACAAATATGTAACCTAAGGACACAATATTCACTTATTACTACTCAGCAATATTAAATTGTTTTACCTAACATAATTTTTCACATCATACTTAGATGATTTACCTATTTAACACATAATAGCACTAAGAAACTAATACTGTAGATGTAACAACATACTCATGTCATATAATGAATACACTAAAATATGCACTAAACATGCATCCAAAGTCAAACCACCACCCATTGCTGCTAATACAGCAACATCGCGCTTACTCAAGCAATATTTTGAAGAGTATAGCTTTAGTAGTTATACTCATATACATCAGAATACCTATAGGATCAAAACTATGAAATAAAACAATATCTGCGACTTGCTAATACAGTAATATCAAGTTTTTTGTTCTATATGACTTTTTTTACAATACAGTACTAAGGAATCAACATGTAACATCATACTTATTATTCAGCCAATGTATAAACCTAAATACGCACTAAACATGCACCCCAAGTCAAACCACCACCTATCGCTGCTAATACAGCAACATCATGTTTTTTTAATTTTCCAGAATTTCTCGCATAAGATAACGCCAAAGGAATTGATGCCGCAGAAGTATTAGCATGCTGAGCAATGCTCACAATCATTTTCTCATAAGGTATTTTCAATCTACGTGCTACTAACTCAATAATACGTATATTAGCCTGATGCAAAATGAACCAATCAACATTACATATTTCTAAATTATTTTGGCTCAAAATTTCAAGTATAGAAGCACTCAATTTTTCAATTGCATGTTCAAATACAACAGTACCACTCATGCATATAGTACCAGCAATACCATTATATGCCGTACCACCACTGGTGTACAACAAATCATGAAAAGTTCCATCAGAATGTAAATTAGTTGATATAATACCACTATCACCTTCAGTACTATTACTTAAAACTATTGCACCTGCCCCATCACCAAACAATACACAAGTAGACCTATCTTGCCAATCTAAAATTCTAGACATAATCTCAGCTCCTATCACTAAAACTGTTCTTACCTGGCCAGATTTAATAAAATTATCAGCAATAGACACAGCATATATAAAACCAGAACAAACTGCTTGAATATCAAAAGCAAATGCATTTTTACATCCTAATTTCGACTGCACTATAGTAGCACAACTAGGGAAAGTCCTATCTGGAGTAGTAGTTGCAACAACAATTAAATCAATCTCATTTTTATCAATACTAGCATCATCTAAAGCTAACTTAGCTGCACTTGCTGCCATATCAGATGTCATTTCATTATCTTCAGCAATATGCCGTTGTTTTATACCAGTCCTCTTTACTATCCATTCATCACTAGTTTCAACAGTTAGAGCAAGCTCATCATTTGTTACTACTTTCTTAGGCAAATATGAGCCAATCCCTAATATGATAGATCCTTTCATCTATAACCAACATTACCCTAATTCATGTATAATTTTAGCATTGATATCATTACGTGCAGCATTTACAGCTACTTTTACAGCATGAGCAAAAGCTATTTTATCAGCATTTCCATGACTTTTTACTACAATACCATTTAATCCTACTAACATAGCACCATTATAAATTTTAGGATTAAATTTCATGAAATTTTTTTTCATACTAGACTTTAATAATAGTCCTGCAATTTTAGTTATTATAGAACTATAAACAGATTTTTCAAAGACTGACTTAAAAATATATGCAATAGATTCAGCTACCTTCAATACAACATTTCCACAAAACCCATCTGTAACAACAACATCAACTTCACCACCAAACATATTAATAGGTTCAATATACCCACAAAAATTTATCTTGTTTTCAGCCTGTTTTAACAACAAAAATGCTTCACGTATAACATCTGTGCCTTTAACTTCCTCTTCTCCAACATTTAACAATGCTACTTCAGGATTAGCAATATTTAACACAGCTTTTGCAAAAGCATTACCCATAATTGCAAATTGAAATAAAGAATTGGCACCACAATCAACATTAGCACCCAAATCTAATATTACAAAATAACGGTCACACTTAGAAGGAAGTGCACAACAGATAGCAGGACGTTTTATATTAGGTAGAGTACCTAATACAAAACATGAAATAGCCATTAATGCCCCTGTATTACCAGAAGACACAACACCAGATGTTATACCATTCTTTATACTCTCAATTGCACACCACATACTAGAAGACTTACGTTTCCTTAAAGCAAAAGATGGCTTATCATTCGCTAATACTATATCTGGAGTATCAATAAATAAACTATGTTCTTTAACATTCTTATATTTATCTAACACAGGCAACACTTTGCGTTCTTGTCCATATATGTTAAAAGAAACATCTTTATTATCTAATAAATTTGTTAATGCAAAATCTAAACCACTTATTACTACTTCAGGTGCAAAATCACCACCCATAGCATCCACTGCAATTGATATTATGCTCACTCAATACTTCCCAATAACAATACCATTATTATGCACCACTAGCATCCACTTCTAATATCTGTTTCTCATTGTAATATCCACCTAAACATATGTGGTGAGACAACTTATATTCTCCTGTTGTCTTATCAATGCCAATATTAGGAATTTTTAATCTACAATGAGAACGGTGCATATTACGACGTGATTTTGACTTCTTTCTCTTTGGTACAGCCATTAATATAACTCCAAAATTAAAAACACCAGCTTACATTATCATTGAAAACATATAAATTAGCAATATTTTTCAACTAATACCTAGCAAAAATTTAGAAAACAATTTAAATATTACCATTAAATATTGAATTTCTTGATTACCTATGTACAAAAACTTCGATTTCAAAATTACACACCAATACAATAATGCAAGAGTAGGTACAATACTGACTCCACATGGTACAATTAATACACCAGCTTTTATATTCTGCGCTACAAAAGGAGCTATTAAATCTGTTGATATATCAAAAATCAAAGAATCAGGCACACAAATTATATTATCTAATACTTATCACTTAATGTTACAACCTGGTGCAGATACTATTGAAAAATTAGGTGGATTACATAAAATCACTGGCTGGAACAAACCAATGCTGACAGATTCAGGTGGATATCAAATATTTAGTTTAGGACATGGTTCAGTATCACATGAAATTAAAAATGCAGGCAGAAGTTACGGATCAAGAACTCTAGTATCTATTAATGAAGAAGGTGCTGTTTTTAAATCCTATATCAATGGTAATTTATACCATTTAACACCAGAAAAATCTATACAGATTCAACAAAAACTAGGAGCAGATCTCATTGTTGTATTAGATGAATGTACACCATTTCATATTAGTTATAAATACACTAAGGATTCAATGAATATGAGTCACAGATGGGCAGTTAGGTGCATAGAACAATTTAAAAAAAACAATGATAACTCTCAAGCATTATATGGAATAATTCAAGGTGGAGTTTATGAAGATCTCAGAATTAACAGCTGTAATTTTATAAATGACATACCATTTTTTGGACATGCAATCGGTGGATCATTAGGAGCATGTAAACAACAGATGTATGACATTGTTTCATTAACAACAAGCAAATTAGATAGAAACCGCCCTATACATCTACTAGGAATAGGTAATATTGATGACATATTTCAAGGAGTAAAATCAGGAATTGACACTTTTGATTGTGTATACCCGACAAGAATAGCTAGACATGGTGGAGCACTAGTAAAACCAAAGTATAGAAAAGAAGAAGCACCTACCAAAGAATATATCAATCTTAGAAACCAAAGATTCAAAATAGATACAAATCCAATAGAATCAGATTGTTCATGTTTTACATGTTGTAATCATTCAAGAGGGTACATACACCATCTTCTGAAAGCACAAGAATTATTAGCTTATAGTTTAATTACCATACACAACATATATTTTATGAATAATTTAATGCAATCTATCAGAAAAGCCATACTTAATAACACATTAGAAGAAGAACAAAATCAGTGGGTTATACAATAAAAACTATAATACTAATACTACATATAGAATACTTGCAATAAAATTATGTGAACCAAAAAAACTACATAATAATCCAATTACTTATTAAGATTATAGAATTTAATATATAAACTATAAATTTAGACAATCACACATTAAACTAAAAATCAAATACCAAAAGCACACAAAAATATAAATTAATACAATACAGGAACAATAATATTTAGATTATTATGCTACAACAACATTTTAGATTATAGTATACGCATACCACAAGTAACAATTTAGAAACCTGACACACACACATTTATGGTTGTTTATATACCTGCTGAAGTTATATCGCTCTACAGCAATAATGAATATAAAAGCACTTCAACATAGAAGAATGTAACGAATTTATAAGCTTGATTTGTGCAGTTTATTGAGTAGCATCATGACTTATCATTTTTCAAAAAATTATATACAGAAGATAGTTAATCTACCAAAAAATTTACTACAAATACCATATACCACATTTATACTCCTGTTATAAATATTTTGCAAAATTCATTTAAGTATATGTTCCTAGCAACTCATAAAGTAATGAATACAAAAGTATCTCAATATAAAATCAATATAAAGAATCTATAAGCTTACTTTATATAATACATTGAGTAGCATGACGAGTAATTATTTTTCCAAAAATTATAATACACAACATAGTCAATTCACTACAAAATTTACCACAAATGCCATATACCATACATATACTTTTGTTATAAATATTTTTGCAAAATTCACTTCATAGAACATGCCTCTTGTTTTTCCATAACTCAGAAAATAACTAATAAATAATGCTCTATCAACACAACTGATTCACTTTCTAACACTTTTTATGTGACTAAAAATTTCAAAAGCTTATTTAAGGCATTAAAGTAAAACTGTTTACAGTATTATAAACTTATCAAATGCTTTCATAAAATACAAATAAGCTTAAATCAACACTCAATAGAAAAACAACTACAATAATTTACTACATATTTTTAATATTTCACTTTACTGAAATCTACATTCAAATATCTTTTACAGTCAGTACCAGTAAGTCATAATAATTCACAACATAAAAATAGTTACAACTGATCTACTATATACCTCTGTGTTTTACTTGATTGTGGATTTTCAAAAATCTCTTGAGTAGTATTGTATTCAACTACTCTTCCAGAATCAAACACTGCTACCCTATCAGATATTTTTTTCGCCTGTTTCATAGAATGAGTAACTACAATAATAGTAAAATGCTTTTTTAAATTTTGTATTAAATTCTCAATTACATTTGTAGCAACAGGATCAAGAGCAGAACATGGTTCATCCATCAGCAACATTGTTGGCCTTACTGCAATAGCACGTGCTATACATAAACGCTGTTGTTGACCACCTGATAATTCAAAAGCATTATCTTTCAATCTATCACATAACTCTTCCCATAAACCAACACTTGTTAAGCTTCTTTTTACAATTTCATCTAACTTTTTTTTATTTTTAGCTAACCCATGTAGTTTTGGCCCATAAGCAACATTATCATATATAGATTTAGGGAACGGATTAGGCTTTTGAAAAACCATACCAACCTTTGCACGTAGAAGAACCACATTTGTATTAACAGAGTAAATACATATGTCATCAACATTTAAGCTACCTTTGATTTTACAATTAGATATAAAATCATTCATACGATTGAAACATCTTAAGAAAGTAGATTTTCCACACCCTGAAGGACCTATAAAAGCTGTAACTTCTCTTTTATATATATTTAAATTTATATCATGTAAAATTTGGTTAGTATCATACCATAAATTTAAGTTCCTTGCTGAAGCATGAATTTGTTGTGACATATATCCCCATCCTAATTATTCTGCAGCCATCATATCTGACATTGTATATACTCCAGGAGGTTGTTTTACTAACCACAATGCTGCTTTTAATGCTCCTTTTGCATAGAGATTTTTATTTAATGTTCTATGATTAAAGTCTATCATTTCTTCATCACTCACAAATATAATTCTATGTTCACTCAAATCAGCTCCTCCTCTAGATACAGCGTAACCAATAGTGTTAACATCTTGTCTAGCTTCTTGTGGAGTTCCACGTATATACTGTGCCATTTTAAATTGAACGTTTCTTCCCTTAGCTGCAGCTCTTCCTAAAATTAAAGATGTACCAGATGGAGAATCCTTTTTATACCTATGGTGCATCTCACATACTTCAATATCATAATCAAATAGTTTTCTCGCAGCTTCTTCTACTAACTTCACTAGTACATTAACACCAAAACTCACATTCGAAGTCCATAAAAATGGTATATTTTTTATATAATCCTCAAAAACCATCTCAGTAGCAGCTGGACTAGTAGTACCACTCAACAAAGGCGTTCTCTTCTCTTCAGCCATTTTAATACATTCTAACAATGTTTCAGCGTTAGTAAATTCTACAACTATATCTGAAACTTCAAAAAGATGTTCTAAAGAATCAGTAACCTTAGCAGAACAATTACATCCTACAATTTCCCCTAAAACTTGCCCAACGTGTGGATTACCTGAACGAACAAGACCTGCACTCACCTGAGCATTAGGACTTGCTGATATCTCAGTAACCAAGCGTTTCCCTTGCTTACCTAAACAACCAACTATTCCTATATTTACTTTCGTCATAGCATACCTCCTACTATCATATATTTACCTTTATAGTATACCAATGGTCCGTCATCATTATTTAGCTTTGAACAATCTATAACTTCACCAACTATAATCTTATGATCTCCACCATCATATACATGTTTTTTAGTGCAATATATATATGACATTACACCATCAATAACTGGAACACCATCTATAATACTACTACTAAAATCTCCCCAATTCTGTACATCACGTTCTGCAAAACTTTTAGACACATCTTTTTGCTTCTCGCTCAATACATTAACAATAAACCTTGAACACGAATGAAATATTTTAAACCTAGAAGCAGACTTTTCAATTGAAAACAATACCATAGGTGGCACTAAAGAAACAGAATTAAATGAATTAACTGTAATACCGTGCATACTACCACTTTCACTTACAGTAGTAACAATTGTTATACCAGTAACAAATTCACTTAAACAAGACTTTATATAAGTCTTAGCAATACCACACATCACGTTATTCAAATTTACTTACCACACATTACAGCACTACTTTAAACTGCTAAATTACCTTACCAAGGACAGTGCCTACAAATAAAACGAAGCCTACACATATATTCATTTTAAACATATACATACATTTTTCTGGGTTGTCAAAATCTAATTTCCTATACTGATAGTAAAAAATAGCCCCAATTACTAGAATTGCCAAATAAAAAATAGGATGTAACATAGAAATTATACCAGCAGACATCCACATCGTAACAGCAATTATATATAATCTCCCAACCCATAATCTAATATCATTACCAAACCTTATTGCAGTAGATTGCATACCCAATTTAATATCATCCTCTTTATCTTGTGCAGCATACACAGTATCATAACCTACCGTCCAAAAAATACATCCTACATAAAGCAGTACAGCACTTAATGTTAAATGTCCAACAGTCATAGTACAACCAAGTAATACTCCAGCATTAAAAACTAACCCAAGTAACAATTGCGGCCAAGTAAAAAACCTTTTAGACAATGGATACAAAACGATCAATATCACTGATATAATACTAAGTTTAACGGTATACATGTTAGTGAAAGTAAGCAATACGCATGCACATGCCAAGAGAACTCCTAATACTTTTAATGCTTGTACAACATTCAAACTACCACATGCCAATGGTCTATTCTTTGTCCGCTTCACTTTTGAATCTATTTCTCTATCAAAAATATCATTTATTATGCATCCAGCAGGTCTCATAATAAATGCACCTATAATACATATAATCATGTAACCACAAGCACTCCATACACTACTAGATACTAAAGCTACACTAGCTAAAGCAGGAAACATTGCTAAAAAAATTATTTCTACACTATGTAACCTCAATAATGAACTATATTTCTCGAAATTAGACATAAGATTTTTCAATTTATATAACATATATCCCCCAAACATCAATCAGATACATAATTTTAGAAAACGGAGCATTATATTCACACTATTACACATAATAAATAAAATAAGTTTACAACATAACAATATACAATGACCACTTGCTTCACTTTTCAGATATCAAATAGAATATTCATCTCTTGTAATTTTAGAATTACATTAGACAACAATTAAATACACAAATTTCTATACAATAAAAAACACTCAACTCTAACAAATGAAACAACATCATATAGCATAATATAGAGGTAATAATATTAACTCATGACTCCTCAAATTATATATAGGTTTCAAAAATGAGGTTTGTAATATTATGTATATACTTAACAAAGGTTCAGCTTTAAATAATATTAATAAGTTAAAGCATATAATTATACTAAAAATATTATCAGCTTAAATTATTTTACATATTAATTAAAGCATTGTCTAAATTACCTTACTACTCTACCAAGCAGAGTACCTACAAATAAAATCAACCCTACATACGCATTAATGTTAAACATATACATACATTTTTCTGAGTCATCAAAATCTGATTTTTTATACTGATAATAAAAAACAATAGCAATCATCAAAATTGCTATATAAAAAATAGGATGCAACATAGCAACTATACCAGAAGATGTCCACATTATAATGGCAATAGTATACACCCTGCCAACCCATAGCCTAATATCATTACCAAATCTTAATGCAGTAGAATTCAAACCCAACTTGATATCACATTCCCTATCTTGTGCAGCGTATATAGTATCATAACCCACTGTCCAAAAAATACACCCTATGTAAAGCAATATACAACTTAATGTTAGACGTCCAGTAATCATACTACACACAAGCAATGCTCCAGAATTAAAGACTAGCCCAAGTAAGAATTGTGGCCATGCAAAAAATCTTTTAGACAATGGATATAAAACAATCAATACCATCGTTATAATACTCAGTTTAACAGTATACATATTAGTAAACAAAAGCAACATACATGAACACAATAAAAGAACTACTAGTACTTTTAATGCTTGAACAACAGTTAAGCTCTTATCCGCTAATGGTCTATTTTTTGTTCTTTTTACTTTTGCATCTATTTCTCTATCACAAATACAATTTATTATACAACCAGCAGGTTTCACAATATTTGTTCCTACAATACATAAAAACATGTACCAACATGCACTCAATGCATCATGAGATACTAAAACTACGCTAGCTAAACCAGGAAATAACGCTAGAAAAAATGTTTCTACCATATGTAGCCCTAACAACTCAATGTACTTCTCAAAATTAGGTACAATATTCTTCAATTTACACAACATAATATCCCCACAACATCAACCAGATACACAAAATTTTCAGAAAACACGAGTATTATATACCACAACTATTACTCTACAAATAAAATTAAGTTTATAACATCCAACATTTAAAACCACTTACTTCATACCTTTATATATCAACTATAATACCAATAATCCATAATATTTCAGAATTAGACTAGCCAATAAGAATATATAATTTCTACACAATAAAAATGCTCTATATCTTTCTTGACAAATGAAACAACACCATGTAGCCTAGAAGTAAATTTAATACTATAATGGAAATTCTAAAATGAAAGGAACTTTTCAGCCTAGTAGGATTGTACGAAAACGTAGGCACGGCTTCAGATCAAGGATGGCAACAAAAATGGGAAGAAGGATTTTAAATCGCAGGCGTGCTCAAGGTCGTCGTGTTTTATGCGCTTAAAAGGTGTAACTACGTTAAAGAAGAGAAAATGTTTTTTGTTTGCAAGAAATAATGGTACTTTTATAGGAGGTTTTGGTTTATTTTTACAAGTAGTTAAAGAACCATATGGAGCTCCAGCAGATGGTACTATTAGAGTTGGTTTTACAGTAAGTAAGAAAGTTGGTAAAGCTGTTGTACGTAATAAGGTTAAAAGGCGTTTTCGTATCCTAGCAAGGGATGTTCTCGCTAAGCATGCTAGTAAAGAGTATTATTATATATTAATTGGCAATAGGTACACACCAAAAGTTAGTTTTAAAGAAATGTCATTGAGGTTAGTACGTTATCTAAGCACTGCACGTTTATACTCTTAACAAAACTTTGCTATAAATTAAGTACTTGCCAATTTTTGTTAGTTTTCCAGTTTAACTTGTATGAGGTTATATGGACCTTTTAAATTTAGTGTTATCTTTCCCAGCAGTATTTTTACTGTTATTTACTGGAATCTATTTATCAATAAAATCCAGATTTTTACAAATTACAAAACTTCCAAGTGCAATTTCACTTATCACAATGAAGAAATACCGTGATAAGTCTTTTTCTATCGCTGCACTATGTACAATAATAGGAGGAAATTTAGGAGTTGGAAATATTTCAGGTACAGCAGTTGCATTAAAGTCAGGAGGCCCAGGATTTGCTATATGGCTGATAATTATAGTAACACTATGCGCAATTATAAAATATACAACTTGTTATTTAAGCATAGCAACACGTGTCAAAGTCAACAAGCAGTATATTGGAGGACCGGCTGTATATTTTAAAAATGCATTCAATACAAACAAAGCTGTAATAGTTTTTACTATACTCATGCTAATATCTTCAATTGCAATAGGTAATTTTGTACAAGTTAATTCTCTATCAATACCAATGGAGTTAATTAATAAACCTCCAGTAATAGCAGGGTTATTCATGTGTCTTATGTTTTTTGCTGTTACAACATTAAGACTAGATATTATTTCAGCATTAATTTCAAGGCTTGTTCCAGCAATGGCTATAGCGTATATCATACTATCATCTTTTGTACTGTATAAATTCAGTGAAAATATTATACCTTCTATAAAATTAATGTTTTCTAATTTCCTAACCTTTGAAAGTTTCAAATCAGGAATGATAGGAGCATTCATATTAGAAACATTTCATATAATTCAAGTTGGAACTTTTAGAGGTATATTCGCAACAGATATAGGATTAGGACTAGAGGGCATGGTTCATTCTTCTATAAACAGCAATAGCAAAAACTTCAATATAAACCAAAGTCTCATTTCTTTAATCTCACCATTTATAGTAGTTATTGTAACATTAGTTACAACTCTTGTAATACTAGTTACCAATACATGGCTTGGACCTCTTGAAAGTACAAACATGTGCATTGCTGCATTTAAATCTGCCTTTGATGCTAAATACATAAACTATATTATTATAGCTATTATGTTTTGTTTTTCATTTACAACTATCTTCACTTGGTTTATTTGTGCTAAAAACACTCTATATTGCATCACAGGTGGAAAAGACAGTTTATGTATTAAAATTTGGAAAATTTTATACACTATAATCATACCAATAGGTGCATTAGGAAAAGTGCAATTTCTGTGGGACATAGCTGATATTTCAATATCACTCATACTAATCAGCAACACAATTGCCATATTAATATTGCTACCAAAATATAAGAACATATTTAAATGTAGTACCAATTAAAATACAATCTAAAAAGGGGCTTTACAGGCCTCTTTATTTATATTTTACTAACACAGCACCTAAGCTAAAACAAAACTACTTAATAAAATATTGCAAAAATCATAAAAATTTTCCGAACAACATATTTCATATCATGTCAGTAAATATCTTATCAGTTTTTATATTACTGCTGCATCCAAAATAACATATAACTTTCCTCATACTATTATGATTAAAACGTAAAAGTAACTAAAGTTCATCAAACTACATTTCTATATACTGCACCAGACAATTTTTATACCACTTGTTTGCATATAAAAATAACGTATAATTTTCCTAATACTAATATGATCAAATGTAAGATTAACTAGAATTTATACTACACATGCCATATTCTGTTACCAGATATTTCATTAACTTTTACATTATCTTTTGTCACCCAAACAACATATGACCTTCTTATATCATTATAATTAATATGTTGAATCATACATTCATTTGGATATACAAACTTCTTCCCTTGTATAATTAAGTCCACACCAATACAATTGTGCAATATATAATTAGCATTATAAGCTATCAAAATCTTTTTACCAAATTTGCTATATATACATCCCTCATCTTTCTTACAAGATAAGTATTGATTATCTCTAAGAGGATGCCTTAACATTTCATTTTGACCATTTTGTTTTGCCCATGTTAAGTTTATAAAATTTGTCAAATGAGCCTTTTGATTAGTTGCATATAATTTACCATCCAACTCCTTAACCACAATATTATGCTGATTTATCATAATATCAGGAGTCACATAGTTAAGACCAATAAAAAACCCACACGCAATCAGCATTAATCCACAAAATCTCAGATTTCCTTTCCACAAGCACAAAAACAAAAACCCAAAAGTAACAATTAATATGGATATTGAAGAAAAAGCATGAAACAACAGTACTAACTTCTTCATTCCTGAGATGTACTGAACTATATACATAAGTAACCCAACTGCACTTTCCACCATCCATGAAACACAGTACTCTAAATTAACAACACCTAGTATTATATAAAGTAACCCTAATGGCATTATCAAAAATGTTGTAACTGGTATTGCAAGCAAATTAGCAAAAACTCCTGCAATAGAAAAATAGTTAAAATGGTATATCACATAAGGAAGTGTAGCTAAACCTGCAATCAAGGAACTCAAAATAATTGATAAAAAATACTGTAGTATATTATTTATCACTACTAATCTAAAAAAAATATTACGACTAGCAATAAGAGCAAGCACAGCAGCAAATGACATTTGAAAACTTGGGCTCAGTAATGATTCAGGACTAAATAATAATATAATAAATGAAGCAATTGCTATAGAACAAAAACTATCATGACTTCTATCTATTAAAACACCAACAAATATGCAACTTACCATGATAAAAGCGCGTTGAGCTGAAACCGGAACTCCAGCAATTAATAAGTAAATAAGACTTATTACGATCGCTATTATAGCAGAAATTTTTTTTATATTACAACTTTCAGCAAGCCTTTCACATAGTACTAACAAATTTCTTGATAAAACAAAAAACAAACCCGCAATAAAAGATAAATGCAATCCAGAAATAGCAAAAAGATGAGCTATTCCAGTATTTCTAATTGCTTCCATTATATCATTACTAATCCCTTCTTTTTTTCCGATTAACAATGCACTCAATATATTAGCACTATCTTCTGTTAAGTTTCGTAGAAATATCTTATATATATTAAACCTGACAAATTCTATATATTCTGTAATTTTTCTACTGTTCTTCTTTTCAAACAAAGACACATCACTAACTGCAAAACCTACTGCACTTACATTTTTAAAATATGATACAAGAGAAAAATCATAAGAAAATTGTGATACAGCCATTGATGGAGGATAAACCACAGCAGAAAATTTTACACTATCACCTATTGTCACATTACTATCTAGTTTAGTACGAACTATCAACCTAATGCACTTTATATTATATTTACTGTTTTTTACATCACAAACAATTAACCTTCTATACGACTGTTTAGCGTTAATTTCCTTAATTGTAGCAACAACATCCTTTAGATACACTTGATACTGCAATGGCACGCTAACAAAATAATGAGCTTTTATTTGCACACTAACAAAACCTAATAAGATAAAAAAAATAGATAAAAATAAAAAACTACATCTTTTTAAACAAATAAAAATTAAACTAACAAACAATAAGACAACAATGCATATTAATACTCCACCTTGTGGCTCATTATCTAAAGAAAAGTAGAATATTATGCCAATTCCTTGTAATACTGGTATCCAAATTATCAGAACATTTTTATTATCATTGAAACTTTTGTATAACAATGACGTTATCTTGTTGATAATGATACTCACTAGTGGTACATAAATTAATAATATTTAAGATATTAATATTATATTTTTTATAAATCACCTAAGGTTTATTACATATCCCACAAGAAACATTGTATTTTAAAAAATAAATATTAATTTTTTAACTTAAATTAGCTTTATAGTTCATCATAACAAATTCTATTGTAGTAAAATCTTTCTACGTATTGACTCACTGACAAAAAGATATTCAGAAAATACTTTACAATAACATATAAGATTACTATATACTAGCATCCCATAATCTGCTATCACAATAATTAATTGATCAATAATGATCTTTTAAATAGTATGTTACGGGCTTTAAAATTATAATAAGTAAACCTATTATAAGTAAATTTCAAACATTAACAATAACATTACATGCTACACTAAAAAAATAATACATATAGGAACTCAAAAGTTTCCCAGCTAAGTTTCCATATAAAAATTTATTAGATTAATATTTTATCTATTAATATTTGATGTGTAATCAATAGTGATTTAAAAACACATAAACTGTATAAAACTAGGTCATTTTATAAAATAGTTTCAAAAACTATCAACAAATAATACCGCAGTACGTTATTTACCATTACTAATTTAAAACAAACGTTATAACTAGCAATAAAAACAAGCACAGTAACAATGAAACTTGAAAACTTGGATTTAGCAATAATTCAGGATTCAATAATAATATGACAAATAAAACAATCACTATAGAACAAAAACTATCACGATTTCTATCTATTAAAACACTAATAAATTTAGCATAATAATTTTAAAAACATGATTCTATGGATCTTAAAATTATAGTAAGTAAATATATTATCAGTAAATTTTAAAGATCAATAATAACCTTATATACTACAATAATACTACTATAACTAAAAAGACCTCAAAATCCCACCAAGTTCTTTAGCTACAGCATTAATTATTAAATCAGAAGCATCCTTTATTTCTTGATCATTTAATGTATGATCAACAGGGTTAAAAGTCACTGATAATCCAACTGATAATTTATTATCACCAATACTACTTCCTTGATACAAATCAAAAACTGTAACATTATCTATCAACGCAATATTACTGTTCTTAGTTACATCTATCAAATGCTGTATACTTATATTTTTATCAATCAAAAAAGCAAAATCACGCTTTACAGACTGATAACATGATTCCTTAAATTTTTTATGTGCTACATCTATTTTAGGAATTTTGTATAAAAATACTTCAAAACAAACTATAGGACGCTTTATTTCGTATAAATTTACAATATCAGGATGCAATTCACCAAAATATCCTAGACAAATATCTTTAAAGTATACATCTGCAGATCGCACAGGATGAAGATACGACTTATCAGATTTCTTTAATTCTATAGAATGAGATTCAATATTTAATTCTTGTAATATACTAATAACATCAGATTTAACATCAAAAACATCAACAGGCCTATCACATTTATAAAGATTACGTGGTAAATTATTCCCATACCTTACACCACAAACTACATTACTGTTGCTACCACATATATTATCAACACCATAAATCTGACCTATTTCAAAAATAGCTATTTCACTACTTCCGTATGCCTGATTTTCATATACAACCTGTATCAAATTTAATAAAAGACTAGGACGCATTGAATTCAATTTATCACTAATAGGATTATCTATCAGTAGTAACTCTGAACTATAACCTAACTTTTCAGCAAACACCATATTCGTAAATGACCAAGTAATCACTTCCATTAATCCTTCAGATAACAACACTGCCTTTAATCTATCATGATAATCATCAGAAATATCAACATGAGAAATAGGTATAGGTTCTTCACATATCTTATCATACCCATATAACCTAAGCACTTCTTCTACAATATCTGAAGAGTGCTTAATATCAGATCTCCACGAAGGCACAGTGATATTCCATACACATTCATTACTGCTATCTACAACAAAGCCAAGTTTAATTAAAAAATTAGAAATTTCTTTTTCTGAAATATCAACATTCCCTATACTTCTTACAGATTCTGGCAAAAAAGACAATTCAATATCATCAATTACATGAACTTCATCAGACACAACATCAAAAGGTGTTCCACCACAATATTCTAATATCATTTTCGTAGCCAAATCTAGACCAGTTTGCAAGAATCTAGGATCAACAAACCTTTCAAAACGATAACTAGAATCAGTAGATAACTTAATTTTTTTCGAAGATAATGCAATATCTATAGGAGCAAACCATGCAGATTCTAAAAAAATATCTTCTGTATCTAATAAGCAGCTGCTTAACTTTGAGCCTATCACTCCAGCAACACTGTGAATATTATTTCCCAAATCAACAGCAACAATATTTTCTGTACCTAAAATATACTTCTTATCATTAAGCGCATAAAATTCTGTTTGATTATCAGCATTTTTAAAAGTCAACTTATTTGTTATTTTACTTGCATCATACACGTGAAGTGGTCTATTAAAAGACAACATTATATAGTTTGTTATATCTACAACAAATGAAATTGAGTTGATGCCACATGCAAAAAGACAATCTCTTAACCATCTTGGGCTTGCACAATTTCTTATACCTTTAATATATCTACCCTTAACTATTCCATCAGTTTGTAAAGAAATTTCAATTGGTGAAGAACAATTAGAATGATTAACAAACTGATCTACATCTTTTAATTTCCCTACACCTGCTGCAGCTAAATCACGAGCTATACCATATACACCCAAACAATCACCACGATTTGGAGTAATGCTAACTTCTATCACTGGATCACAAGGAAAAAAAGTATCTCCCACATTATAAGTGTCAGGCAATTCAATTATTCCATTACTAGAACTATCATGATCGATTATCCCTAGTTCATACTTAGAGCATAACATACCATAACTTTCAACACCACGTAATTTTACTACTTCAATGACAGATTGATTTGTTGGCATTACACTACCAACACACGCTAAGACTGATCTCATACCAGCTCTTACATTAGAAGCACCACACACAATTTGGAGAATTTGCTTTCCATCAGATACTTTACAAACCTTCAATTTGTTAGCTGAATGATGAGGACTTACTTCTAATACCTCAGCAATTACAAAAGTTTTTAAATGTTCACAATAATCTACATTATTTACTTCTATACCAATACTACTAAGCTTCTTGATTATCATATCTAAAGACACATCTGTATCAAGATAACTCCTTAACCAAGAAAATGTAAATTTCATAAAATCACTTTATATAAAAAACATGAGTATGAAATATAGAACTAAGAACCATTATTTTCAACAGTTACTACTTGTCTATCAACAAGCTCTATTATCGCCATAGGTGCACTATCACCTTTACGAAAACCATTCTTTATAATTCTAGTATACCCACCATTCCTACTCTTATAACGCACTGACAATACATCAATTAATTTATCAGCAGCATCAGAATTCTTAACTTTAGAAATTAGTAATCTTTTCCCATAAACTAAATTCTTCTTATGATATACTTTACCAATAGTAATCAATTTCTCTACATAAGGACGTACCTCTTTAGCTTTAGGTAGAGTCGTAGATATTCTCTCGTGCTTAATTAAAGATATACACAAATTTAAAAGCATAGCCATTCTGTGAGCACTAGTACGAGAAAACTTTCTATGAGCAACACGATGCCTCATAATATAACCTCATTCTTCACTATATTGTTTACTTAAACTCTCAATGGATTCAGGAGGCCAATTTGCAATCTTCATACCTAAATGCAGATTCATACTTGCTAACAGCTCATTAATCTCATTAAGCGACTTTCTACCAAAATTTGGAGTTCTCAACATATCAGATTCAGTTTTTTGAACTAAATCACCTATATAAGTAATATTATCATTCTTCAAACAATTATAAGACCTGACTGAAAGTTCTAACTCATCAACTTTACGTAATAAATTAGAATCATATGGTAATGAATCTTTAGTATCAATTTTCTTATGAGGCTCATCAGTTTCATCAAAGTTAATAAATGGTTGAAATTGATCTTGTAAAATCCTTGCAGCTAATGCTACAGCTTCATCAGGTAAAATAGATCCATCAGTTTCCACTGATAATACTAACCTATCATAGTCTGTAAACTGACCAATACGGCTACTTTCAACTTTAAAAGATGCCTTTTTAATAGGACTGTAAAGAGCATTAGTAGCAATAAAATTTACTGGCACATCACTAAGCTTGCCAACTGACTTACGTTTTACAGCAGAAACATAACCTTTCCCAGAATTAACATACATTTTTATATTGAAATCTACATCCTGATCTAACGTACAAATTAATAAATCTTTGTTGAGTATTACACAATCATCAGTATCAGGTATCATGCCAGATCTTACTTCACATGGTCCTTTAACCATAAGAGACAAAACCTTATTATTTAGACCAGAAAGCTTTACCCTCATCATACTAATATTTAACAGAATATCTGTAACATCTTCCCTCACTCCAGAAATTGAAGTAAATTCATGCAAAACATTCTCTATTTCAACACCATAAACAGCAAAACCACGTAAAGAAGACATCATTACTCTTCTTAAAGCATTACCTAAAGTTAAAGCAAAACCACTTTCAAGAGGTTCAATAATTAAATCCGCTTTATTTGGAGAAGCACCATTAGACTCTACTCTAATAGAAGAAGGTTTAGTTAACTTACTCCAATGATCACTCATCGATATATAACCCACTGCGTTAGAATACGCATTCCCTACTGTCATATAACCCGAATCTTGAGTAACAGAATTAGAATCCTCATCGAAAATCACAACAGAACCTCACATACTAATAAATACACTTAAACTCTACGTCTTCCTGGAAGTTTACATCCATTGTGCGGAAGCTTTGTAGTATCTTTAATAGAAGTAACATTTAAATTGCAAGCTTGAACAGCTCTTATAGCTGCTTCTCTACCTGCACCAGGACCAGAAACCTTAATAGACACTGTTTTCATCCCATTTTGTTCAACAACTGTCTTAACAGCATAACTCGCTGTTTCCTGTGCTGCATAAGGAGTTGCTTTTTTAGATCCTTTAAAGCCACATGCGCCAGCAGAAGTACATATTAACGAATGGCCTTGCTGATCTGTAACTGTTACAATAATATTATTATAGGTAGCATGAATGTATACTACCCCAACTACCACATTTCTCTTTTTCTTTTTATACACTATACTCATAATATACCTTGTTATTTCTTCTTAGCAGCAACTGGTAATTTTGATCTACCTTTACGAGTTTTAGCATTAGTATGAGTCCTTTGACCACGAACAGGTAACCCCTTTCTATGCCTTAACCCTCTATAACACCCTATATCAGTCAAAAATTTGATATTCATGCTAACTTCTTTTCTCAAATCACCTTCTACTATATAATTTTCTCTAATAAAATTCCTAATTCTAATAATTTCATCATCACTTAAATTTACAACGCGAACATTATGATCAATATTACAACCTTCACAGATTCTATTAGCTAAAGAAAGACCAATACCATATATATAAGTTAAAGCAATAACTACACGCTTATTTGTAGGAATATTTACTCCAGCTATACGTGCCACTAACTTCCCTCCACAAGATAATAAATGCTTTGTAATATAGCAAATATGCAGACTAACGTCAACCAATAATTAAAGGTGCTATTTTTTCTTTTATATCACAAGCAACTTCTTCTATTGACTTTCCTGCATCAATGCACACAATCTTATCACAATAATAATTTTCTAACTTTTTAATTTCTTCATTATATTTATCTACTCTTCTCACAATAACTTCCAGTTTATCATCATAGCGATAATCCAATTTATTACTGTTACAAAAACTACAAGTAATTTCATCAATTTTTTTATCAAAAAAACTTAAATTTGAAACCTGTCCACAACTCTTACATAAAATACGGCTAGATAATCTACTCTTGATCACTTCTAAATCTAGCTGCAACTGTATTACTATATCAACCTGACTGCTGTATTCTGCCAAAATTTTTGTTAAAAACTCTGCCTGACTTAAATTTCTTGGAAAACCATCTAATAAAAATCCATTCTTTACTTTACTAATAGATTTAGAAAACATTTTACATACTAAGTCATCATCTACTAAACCACCAGATTCTATAATTTTCTTAATTCTTCTACCATCATCAGTATTCAGTTTTGCCTCATTCCTTAATAAATCACCTGTTGAAATTATAGAAATATTACTATAGGTTTCTGATAAAATATGGCACTGTGTACCTTTTCCAGAGCCAGGAGGACCAAAAATTAATATATTTATTTTATTTTCCATAGCTCAGATTTTCTAATTAAAGTATTGTATCTACTAGAGTATAAATGTGTTTGCACCTGAGAAAATGTATCAATTATTACATTCACTATTATTAAAAAGCTAGTACCACCTAAAGTAAAAGAAACAGAATAATTATATCTTATTAATTCAGGAATTATACAAATAATTGTTAAATAAATTGACCCTAAAACGGTTAATCTCTTAATTACATAATTAAAGTACTCACATGTACCATTCCCTGGCCTTTTTCCAGGAACAAAACCTCCATTTTTTTTTAATATTTCTGATGTTTCCTTTGCATCAAAAACAAAAGCCGTATAAAAAAATGCAAAAAAGACTATTAACAATGCATAACACACTATGTATAGCAATTTACCAGAAGAAAAGTACATTAATATAAAATCAGACCACGGAGAACCACCTTGATGAAAATTCGCCACAGTAATAGGAGATAATAATAAAGCATTCGCAAAAATAGGTGGTATTACACCAGAAATGTTAATTTTCAATGGAATATAACTAGAACTGCTTCCATATAATTTATTCTTAATTTGTCTTTTTGGATACTGTACTAATATCTTTCTGTAAGATTTCTCGACAAAAATAATTAATAACAATAACGCAAAAAATATTAAAACCATCAATAAGATTACAAATATTGGGACATTACCATTTCTTCCTAACAAAAACATAGAAGAAAAAGATCCAGGCAACTCAGCTATGATACCTGTAAATATAATCATAGATACACCATTACCTATACCGTTTTTATTAATTCTTTCACCTAACCATAATAAAAACATTGTACCACCTAACAAGCTACTAATACCTACTACACGAAATAACAAACCAGGATCAATTACTACAATACTATTTTCTGTATTCATTTTTTCTAATCCAAGCAAAATAACAGAACCTTGCACCACACAGAAAAAAATAGTCATATACCTTATATAACTATTAATTTTAATTCTACCTAATTCACCATTCTGCCTAAGTTCATTTAATCTTGGAACAGTAACTGATAATAGCTGAATAATTATAGAAGATACTATGTATGGCATAACATTTAAGGCAAAAACTGTCATTCTACCTAAAGCACCACCAGAAAATACATTAAAAATCCCTAGTACACCTACTGAATGCTTACTAACAACTGCATCTATGATATCTGGATTTACACCAGGAATAGGTATATAAGTACCCAAACGATACACAATAAGACATAATAAAGTAAACCAAAGCTTACACAATAAATTATCCTTATTCCAAGATAGCAAATCCATTTTTTGTGACATAAGATTACTTAACTATGAAACTAAACATTACACTTTATTTTCCGATACACTACTTAATAAAGTAACTTGTGAACCTGCTGACTTTGAAATAAAATCATATTCAATAGCTACTGAAGTATTCAATTTGCCATCACCAAGAATTTTTACTTTCTCTTTAATAGAAAAAATCACACCTAAATTAAACAATACTTCTTTTGTAATAGCAGAACCATTTTCAATCTTTTTACTATCAATTAATCTTTGAATCGTAGATAAATTGATTATAGAATACTTACTCTTAAATAGAGAGTTAAAACCCCTCTTAGGAAGTCTAGTAAATATAGGTTGTTGTCCACCTTCAAAACCATTGATAGAAACTCCAGATCTTGCTCTTTGCCCCTTATGACCACGACCAGAAGTTTTACCCTTTCCGCACCCTATACCTCTACCTAATACCTTAGTTTTTTTCTTTTTAGGTAATCCGCTAAATATATTATTTAATTTTACAACAGCATCCATAAATTACCTATTTTCAATAATATCACCTATCTTCTTACTTCTTTTATTAGCTACCTGCTTTGGCGACAGCATTTTCTTAAAAGCAGCAAAAACAGCATACACAACGTTATGTGGATTTGAAGAGCCTATAGATTTTGCTACAACATCTTGCACTCCTAAAACCTCAAAAATTAAACGTATAGAACCACCAGCTATAATACCTGTACCCATTTTGGCTGATCTTAACATCACTTTACTTGCACAAAATTTAGCTTTCACATCATGATGTAAAGTTCTTGACTCACGTAAATGTACTCTTATCATATTTTTTTTAGCAGCATTAACAGCTTTAACCTTAGCTTCAGATACTTCAAGATGTTTCCCTATACCACAACCAACTTTACCTTTTTCATCACCTATAACCACTAACACTGAAAAAGAAAATCTTCTACCACCTTTTACAACTTTCGCAACTCTTCTGACAGAAACTATTAACTCAGAAAAATCATTAGCACCATGAACATTTCGTGATTTCTTTACAACATCCATATTATCAAACCTACATATTAAATTTCAAAACCATAATTCCGCAACTCATCCGCAAATTCAGAAACTATTCCCATATACTTATAAGGCCCTCTATCGAAAACAAATTTTTTGCAATTATCTAACTTATTCAATCTATCAGACATCAATTTTGCAATAATTTTTACAGCACTACTATTAACTTTTCTATTAGTTAGCGCAATAACCTCACTCTCTAAAGTAGATGCTGAAGCAAATGTTCTCCCACATTTATCATCTATTAATTGTACATAAAAATGTCTGTTTGACTTAAAAATAGACAACCTCAATAAAGACGAATTCCTTCTTAATTTTAACCTAACACGCTTCTTACGTCTTTCAAATCTAGTAATACAATCAGATACCATAAATAATCACCCTACTTACTTTTTCTTGTTAACTTCTTTCCTATGAATATACTTACCTTTAATAGAGATACCTTTACCTTTATATGGATTATACTTTCTAATTGAACATATATCAGATGCTACCATATATACTTTTTGCTTATCACAACCTTTCACTAATATTTGAGTAGGCTTAACACATTGAATAACAATACCTTTAGGTATTTTATATTTTATTCCATGACTAAAGCCTAAAAATAGAGATAAATACTCACCATTAACTTCAGCTTTATATCCAACACCGTTAACTTCAAGTTCAACTACCACACCTTCAGATAAGCCTATAGCATAATTATTAATTATACTTCTATAAGTCCCCCAGATTACCTTTGACTTGATAGATTTATCATTAATACTTAATACTATCTTCCC
The DNA here is from genome assembly GCF_004181775.1 of Ehrlichia minasensis. Lineage (NCBI taxonomy): Bacteria > Pseudomonadati > Pseudomonadota > Alphaproteobacteria > Rickettsiales > Anaplasmataceae > Ehrlichia > Ehrlichia minasensis. Next base: position 7,131 of record NZ_QOHL01000001.1, on the reverse strand, counting down.
ATCAGTAATATCACAAAGTACATTATGATTCAAATCTAATTTTAACGAATTCTCACTATTCTTTAAGATAAGTTGATTATCAACCAAATCTACCTGAACATTACTAGGAATCGTTATAGGCATAGAGCCAACTCTTGACATTAAATTAATCTCCTAAAAAACACCACATAAAATTTCTCCACCAACACCAGCCTTACGAGCATTATAATCTGACATAATTCCTTTAGATGTCGATATTATATATAAACCTAACCCATTATAAAATTTAGGCATATCTTTAGCTGAACAATAACATCTTTTACCTGGCTTTGATATTCTAGCTATCTGACTAATTACAGGAGCACCATTATAATACTTAAGCTTTACCTTAAAAAATTTTATACTGGAGCTTTTTGATTGCTCAGTAAATCCATCTATATATCCTTCTGAAAGTAAAATTTGTAGTATAGCATGAATAACACAAGAATAAGAAACTACTATTACCTTATTCATACTTAATTGTCCATTACGTATACTTGTTAAAAAATTAGCAATAGGATCTGACAAAGACACTACTAATACCCTCCTTTCAATATTACCAACTAGACTTAGTCAATCCAGGTATTTGACCAATTGAACCTAATTGACGTAAAACAATACGAGAAACTTTAAACTTCCTATAACAGCCTCTAGGCCTTCCAGTAACTAAACATCTATTTCTAATTCTAATATAAGATGAATCTCTAGGAAGCTTAGATAACTTGACTTGAGCTAAAAATCTATCATTCATAGAAACAGATTGATCTTTAATTATAGCCTTTAGTTCATCTCTTTTACTTTTTAATCTACTACAAATAGATATACGTTTTAAATTCCTTTGTATTACAGATTTTCTTGACATGCACGCCCTTTAATTAATAAACGGAAAACCAAATTCCATCAATAATAACTTAGCATCATTATTATTAATCGCATTTGTTACAATATTTATATCTAATCCCAATATTTTATCTATTTTATCATAATCTATTTCTAAGAATGAAATATGCTCTTTTATGCCAATCGATAAATTACCACAACCATCAAATTGACTAACAGACAACCCTTTAAAATCCTGTTCTCTAGGAAGAACAACATGAATAAGCCGCTCTAAAAATTCATACATCTTATTATTTCTTAAAGTCACCTTACATCCAATAGGGAATCCTTTACGTATTTTAAATCCAGCTATAGACTTTTTTGCATAAGTTGCTACAGGCTTCTGACCAGCTATCAATGCAAGATCACGAACACAAGAATTCATAACCTTACTATCAGACCCTCTTACACCAAGCCCCATATTTAAACAAACCTTTACAATCTTAGGAACTTGCATAACATTACTATATCCAAGTTTAGTTTTCAAAGACGGCACAATATGACTTTTATATAAATCCTTTAACATAAAAAACAACCTACTCTATAACTTTGCCAGAAGACTTCATAAAACGTACTTTCTTCTCATTAATAAATTTATAACCCACTCTTGTTCGAATTCCGAGCGTAGAGTCAAATAATGCAATATTCGAAAGATTGATAGGTTTTTCAACACTTACAATACCACCATCATTTTTTTGAGTTGCTTTAACACTCTTTTTGCATATATTTACTCCTGACACTACTGCAAAAGAAACATCCTTACCACAGTGTTTTTTTCTCAACACCTTTATTACTTTTCCCATCTTCCCTTTATCTTTGCCACTGATTACTATAACATCATCACCAACAATAATCTTCATACCCATTTTACAATACCTCTACAGCTAAAGACATAACTTTAGAAAAAAGACCAAAAGGTAATTTTTTAATTGGACCAAATACACGAGTCCCTAATGGATCACCTTGATCATTAATTAATACAACAGCATTACTTGAAAATTTTATAATACTTCCATCTAATCTACGCACTGCTTTTTTTACTCTTACAACTACTGCTTTATAAACCTTTCCTTTGCTAACTTTTCCTCGTGGAGTAATTACTTTAGTAGAAACAACAATAACATCACCAACTGAAGCAGATTTCTTACCATTTAACAACCCTATACACAACACCTTACGCGCACCAGAATTATCCGCAACATCTAATAAAGTATTTTTCTGTATCATAAAACCCCATCCTTTAAATTACAATCCACCTTTTAGTAGCAGATATAGGTATATGCTCCTGTATCTTCACAACATCACCACACTTATACTTATTATACTCATCATGTACCACATAACTCTTGCGCTTTTTTACTATCTTGTTATATATCTTATGTCTTACCATACGAAAAACCATTACCTTAATAGTTTTATCACATTTTGCAGCAACTACAACCCCTGTTAAAACTTTCTTATTAGACATGCTTTTCCTCTTGTTTCCTTTCATTCAACACTGTTAATACTCTAGCTATATCTTTTTTTATATTGACACAATAAAAATGGTTACCTGATTTATCTATTTTCTTATTTAATACAGCATCAACTAATTCTTTTCTTAAACTCACTAACAATTCACGCAATTCATCACTAGTCTTAGATCTTATATCAACAATATCCATAGCTCAATACCTTTACAATTCATCACTAATAAACTTACATTTCATTGGAAGTTTAGCTTGAGCCTTATTTAATGCCTCCCTTGCTAAATTTAATGATACACCACTTATCTCAAATAAGATCTTTCCAGGTTTTACCTTGCATACCCACATCTCAACACTTCCTTTACCTTTCCCCATACGAACATCCATGGGTTTCTTACTAACAGAAGTATGACAAAATGCTCTAATCCACACTTTACCAACACGTTTTAAAGTTCTTGAAATACTTCTTCTTGCAGACTCGATTTGTTTCGAAGTTAACCTAGCTGGCTCTAAAGCTTTCAACCCATAAGACCCAAAAGATAAAGTATATCCACCTTTTGCATTACCACTGATACGTCCTTTAAAACACTTTTTATACTTAGTTTTTTTAGGTATAAACATAATTTCCACTCACCAATTATTCATTACTCGATTTTGTTTCGCCAAGATAGACCCAAACTTTAACACCTATTATTCCATAAATTGTCTTTGCCTCAGAAAACCCATAATCTATATTAGCTCTAAACGTATGCAATGGGATACTACCTTCTTTATACCACTCAGTTCTAGCAATTTCAGCTCCACCTAATCTACCAGCACAACTAACTTTTATTCCCTTTGCACCTATCTTTAAACAGTTTTGTACACTTCTTTTCATTGCACGTCTAAAAGATATCCTTTTCTCTAATTGTTGTGCTATATTTTCCGCTATTAAAACCGCTTTTAATTCAGGCTTCTTTACTTCTATAATATTCAATTCAATATTATTATTTATCATTTTAACAATTTGCTGCTTAACCTTATCAATATCAGCACCTTTTTTACCTATAATTACACCAGGCTTAGCAGAATATACATTAACCATAATTAAATCTACTTTCCTTGCTATGACAACTTTACTAATTGCAGCATGATAGAAAGCCTTTTTTATAAACTTACGTAATAAAAAATCTTCATGTAGCTTTGTAGTATAATCCTTATTGGCATACCACAAAGAATCCCAAGTATTAATTATTTTTAACCTTAATCCAATAGGATTACACTTTTGACCCATAAATTATATCCTCTCAAATAATTTTATGATAACGTTACCATAATGCTTATGCACTCTACATGCTTTACCTCGTGCACGTGCATGAACCCTACGCAGAGAAAAAGATTTACCAACTAAAACTTCTTTTACATAAAGATTATCAAGATCAACATTATAATTAGCTTGCGCATTAGCAATGGCCGATTTTAAAACATTACTGATATAGCTAGCAGATTTCTTTTTACAAAATTTTAAATACATCATAGCAACAGATACATCCTTCCCTCTAATCAAATCAGCAACCAAATTTAATTTAGAAGGAGTAGATCTTAATCCAATACCTTTAGCTGTTACCAATACTTTACCCATAACCTAACCCAACCTATTTCCTAGATACCTTTTTATCACCAACATGCCCAGTATAACGACGAGTTGGAGAAAATTCACCAAACTTACGTCCAACCATATTATCATTTACTTTTACAGGAACATAAATTTTACCATTATAAACCCCAAAAGTTAAACCTATAAACTTATTTAAGATAACAGAAGATCTAGAGTGAATATTGATAATAGAATTCAATTTATTCTGAGCTACAGCTTTATTTACTAGACGTAAAACATGTGGCGCACAAAAAGGAGGCTTTTTAATAGATCTAGACATATTCTACCCTTTATCAGATACACGTTTAATATACTTATTACTAGACTTATTTCTCTTTCTAGTCTTTTTACCTTTTGTTGATATACCCCACGGAGTAACAGGGTTTCTACCACCAGAAGTTTTACCTTCACCTCCACCATGAGGATGATCTATAGGGTTCATAGCCACACCACGCACAGTAGGCCTAATACCTAGCCATCTATTTCTACCAGCCTTACCTAACTTTACATTTTGATTATCCAAATTAGATACTATACCTACAGTAGCACGACAATCTGACAATACTTTCCTTATTTCACCAGAACTTAGTCTCAATAAAACGTACATACCATCCTTACTCATTAACTGAGCATAAGTTCCAGCAGATCTTGCTATCACACCACCATTACCGGGTCTTAACTCAACATTATGCACAAATGTTCCAACAGGAATAGATTTTAACATAAGGCAATTTCCAGGTAATATATCAGACCCTTCACCAGATATAACAATATCCCCTTTTTTTAACCCATTAGGCGCAATGATATAAGACTTTTCGCCATCATCATAAGATAATAATGCAATAAATGCTGTTCTATTTGGATCATATTCTAATCTTTCAACAGTAGCAGAAACACCAATCTTATTTCTTTTAAAATCAATAATTCTATACAATCGTTTATGACCTCTACCACGATGGCGTACAGTAATCACACCACGAGAATTCCTACCACCACAAGAAATTTTATAACTAATTAAAGACTTCTCTGGCTTACCTTTCCACAACATTGATTTGTCCAACAATACAGTACCACGCAAAGACGCTGTTACTGAATTTAAATTTTTAATACCCATTTCTATTCTATTTCATTCCCATATATTTAAAATTTTGATCCTTTGGCAAAGAAAAATAAACTTTTTTCCTATCTTTCCTACGACCAACTATACCTTTAAAATGCTTCTTTTTCCCTTTCTGATTTATGATATTAATATGAGTGGCATCTAAATCAAAAACCAATTTCAAAGCCTTTTTAATTTTTTGTTTATTAGCATCAACAGACACATAAATAGCATACTTATTAAACTTCTCATTCAATAATACTGCTTTCTCTGTAATAATAGAGGACTGTATAACATTAAAATAATTAATCATAATAACCTTTCTTCTAAATACTTTACAGCTCCAACAGTTAAAATTATGCAATCATGCCTTAAAATATCTAAAACATTAGTTCCAATCTGCTTTAATAAAGTTACATTATGCAAATTCCTACAAGAGCAGACTACATTTTTATTATAATCCTTATCGATAATCAGAAAAGATTTATGCTCAAAATTTCTAATAAACTGCAATACTTGCGTAGTCTTCACAAAATTAACATCAATACTATCTAAAATCAATAATTTATTACAAGAATTCTTCAATGATAAAGCAACTTTCAAGCCTAGCTTACGGACTTTTTTATTTAATGAATAAGTATGATTTCTTACTACAGGACCAAAAATAACAGCACCACCCCTGAACTGTGGACTACGCAAACTACCTTGCCTTGCCTTACCAGTATGCTTTTGCCTATAAGGCTTAGCAGTTGTACCAGAAATATCACTTATAATTTTCGCTTTATGTGTTCCAGCACGTCTTTTTGATAACTGCCAATTAACCACCATCTTCAATATGTCTGGCCTATAATTTACAGAAAATATCAAAGGATTCAAATCAATCGTTCCAATTTTATCACTATTTACATTTATTATATTAACTTCCATATTGATCTCATACAATATTATCTAACTTTAAATCTTCAGTACACACAGGAAAAGAATTTTTTGGAACTGATTTTTTTACAGCATCCTTCACAAAAACATAAGAACCTTTAGCACCAGGAATATTATTACCTTTCACAACCAATAAAGATCTTTCTTGATCAACTAAAATAACCTTAAGATTTTGTACTGTTACTTTACTGTTTCCTAAATGACCGGCCATTTTCTTACCCTTGTATACCCTACCAGGGTCTTGACACTGACCTGTTGAACCTTGAGACCTATGCGCAATAGAAACACCATGAGATGCTTTCAATCCTTTAAAATTATGTCGCTTCATAACACCAGCAAAACCCTTTCCTAAAGAATATCCTGTAACATCAACATACTGATTCTCAACAAAATGAGTAATAGAAACTTTAGCGCCTTTTACTACACCATCTAAACTATCAACTCTGGACTCAAATATTCTACACTTAGCAGTAACATTACTTTTCTCCAAAATTTTTAATTGAGGTTTTTTTACATTAATAGAAGATTCTACCCCTAATACTACTGCATTGTACCCATTGATGTCTTTAGTTTTTGTAGATACAATAAAAGAATCCCTCAAATGCAACAAAGTGACTGGTATTCTTCTTCCTTCATTATCAAAAATTGCAGTATGACCTACTTTCTCTAGAAATAATCCTATTCTTTTAGCCATTGTTGCCCCCAATTACCTTAACTTTTACATCCACTCCAGCAGGCAATTGTAAACTCATCAATGCTTGAATAATTGTAGAATTAGCCCTCGGTAAACTAATCAAACGCTTATGTGTTCTAATCTCAAATTGCTCCCTAGATTTCTTATCAACATGAGTAGACCTGTTAACAATAAACTTCATGATCTTACGAGGAAAAAAAATTGGGCCATTAACACGTGCACCACTTCTTTTAGCAGTTAAAATAATACTGCGTGCAGATCTATCAAGTAAACAGCTATCAAAGGCTTTAAGCTCAATATATATTTTTTGCGTGACCATAAAATACCTACTCCAAAATTTCAGTAATAATACCTGAGCCTACAGTTCTACCACCTTCTCGAATTGCAAATCTCAATCCTTGAT
>NZ_QOHL01000019.1:0-26642 GCF_004181775.1 Ehrlichia minasensis | reverse complement strand
GCGAATTCAAGTGACGCTTAATTATCCAGGCTCTTCTATACATATTTATAATTCACTTTAAGCAAATTGCTCTATATTCTTTCTCAGTAGTACACAATGGTAAAAATAGAAGATATATTTGAAGTATACAACAAAACTATTTACTCGTCATAAAATGTTCACACTATATTTCCTACTTTCAACTCACAATTATACATTACATGTAGCATTGCATAAGTAAAGTACATTCAAACAACTGCTGAACGATTGAGACTTTTCTATAACTATTTACATCATGTTAAGTAGAATGCCACTGCTAATTACCTATAGAATTACTACAATAACTGCAGTCCCTAATAAAAAGTATATAATTACTTTAAATTACCAAAGAACAACAAGCTATTAGAAATGCACACAAAACACTTTATACTTCACATTTAAAGTAACAATTATAAACCATATGCAATACAGTACAAATAAGTTAACAGTTCTCCTAAATAACTATTCAATAAACTAGACTTTTTTTACTAATTTCTCTAATCTATTTCAAGGATGTAATACCGTTGTACAATACTCTATATAAGAATTAACACAATAGTAAAAATAGAATACATAAATTTGATAAATAAATAACTTATTCTTTCAATTATTCAACATAGGCTCATCTTTTCCGGAGACTTTGTCCACTTCAGTATCTGTTAAAGTACAACTTTTTTCTCCTAGAATCATTGCTTTGGACACAACATTTCCACTACTTCCTGGATTTCTCTTTTTATTTTTCCTGCACACTCCTTCAATAAGACTGTGACGTAAACGCCTTAAATCTTGCAACATGTGATCAGCTGTTTTTACTATCATAGGATCGTGTATTTTACATCCATGTCGCACCATACATATACAAGCAGCTAATTGCTGTATATCCATTTCGGTTCTATTAAAACACTGAGTTAACGACTTACACAATTGTAGTCCTTTAGTTTTTCCATTTACTGCATCAACTGATAATTGACGTAAATCATACAAACAATCTACCAACCCATTTCTTATCTCAGACATTGATTGTAGTACCATAGGATGGGCTGCAGCAGACGGTAACAACTGCTCAATCTGGATAAATGCAGTATAAATACACAAATTTAGGCCATGAAAATATGGACTAAACATTTGTTCTCTTTTTTTCAGTAAGTCAATAATCTTGTTTGGATTGTTCGGGTCAATACTATTGTGACATATTGCAGGTTCCAATAGATTTGTCTTTTCTTGACGTTCCTCCTGCAGAAGTTTGTACAAGATATAAAACACTAATAACAGTAAAACAAAAATTACAACTGCATATGCTATTAAAACATTATCACTCCACATAATTACCACCTATCTTCTAGTATATATTTATAGATATTGAAATAGTTAAAAATTAACTATTATTACAACAATAATATCGTACAGCAGGCTATGCTAATATTCAGAAGCTATCTTCTATTATTTAAATTACTACCACTAAGCAAAATTTAAATACGATAAAGTTACGATTATTCAGATAATTTATTGTAACAACACACATGTTTACACTAAATAGCATTATACTATCTAAATATTAAAATTTTATACAATCTGATATTACAACAATTCAATATTTTACCAATAAGAAACTACTTAAACCTTCTATATAGCACAATAACTTTTCACACATTCAACAAAGACAACTATCTCTAACTCTGAAAAAAACAGTATGTCATTTACACTGAATTTACAAAACTCAATAATCTTTTAAAAAAATATACAACAAAAATGTCATTGAAAAATCACATGTACTTTATATTTTCATACAATGGCAATACTTTTCAAACACTACATTATTTAATTCAATCCATCAAACACATAAGTTATTATGGTATACTCAGTCAATAGATTATCCTTTACTTTCAACTAATAACCATACATTACATGTAATATTGTAAGCAACGCGAATTCAAGTGACGCTTAACTATCTGGCTCTTCTATACATTTTAATTCACTTTAAGTAAACTGCACCATATTCTTTCCCAGTAGTACACAATGGTAAAAATAGAATATATATTTGAAGTACACAACAAAACTATTTACTCGTCATAAAATGTTCACACTATATTTCTTACCTTTAACTAATAACCATACACTACATGTAACATTGTAAGCAATGCGAATTCAAGTGACTTAATCTAATATTTATTATTAAAATTTTAGCACTGATATACAACAACAATTACTTAACACAACTACAACTTAACGAGTTTAAAATAATTCTTATTTATATCAAATAATTAAGCACATAATTAAAGTATTAAAATGTGATATCAACATCATTCATAAAGAATTCACTAGTGTTATAAATCCAAAAATATTCTTAATACTTTAAGCTTTTTTTAAATAAATCTCTTAACTACTAGAATTTAACCTCACCACCTACAAATATCTTAATAGCAATAAATATAACAAATTTCTAATAAGCTTTTTAGTAAATATTACTAAATCTCTTACTCATCTAAAACATCAAAAAAAGTATTTCAATTCTACTAAAGCTTACTGATACATGTACTAATGCACACTAAAAATCTATCTAAAATATATGTTAATACTGCTTATTTACAAGATTTCAATTTACTAGAACATTCATACACAACATTTGCAATCTTAGTATTACTACTGCCTTAACAATTGAATTTCACAACTCTGACTTACTGTTTACAAATTTTCTTTAATTTACTGACAATTTTCGCTACTATCACATAAACATTATATGCAAATTCCCTAATACCACTATACACATGAGACTTCACTACCTAATATAATCGCTTACTTATATAATAATGTACCTTAACTAGATTTTTTAAATTATTTTATAACATTAATAAGCAAATTTATACTAGGAAAGTATACAGCTGAAAACTTAACTAGCGAACGAATGTAACGCTACTTAGCATACCTAAACTCACTGAATTTGGCAGTTGAAAAGTAGTTATAATTACTTAATATTTTAATTAGATAATCATATCTTTTTTATTATATCCGCACTTCTAATCTATTTACCAACACTTCCCATAAATATATTTTATTACCCAACATAACAACATACAAGATATAACAAGTAACATTATTACTCAATAACTTACACAACTTCTGTTACGATATACAACGTATATTTATCAATAAAACAATACTTGCATATAAAAAACACTTTCACAATTTTACAATATTACCAGAACATACTTTTGCAAAATAATAACACATTAGGTATTCAAATTATACATAAATAGCATCTACAAAAATGCTTAACAATATTATAAATTAGATATTTCACCAACTATTCTACTATGTCACAACAGCATTCTTCAAGACTTAAAAAACAAACAAAGCACTGTTGAAGTTTCGTGAAAATACGTTTGCAATATAAAACAACAAGTTCTTATGCTATTCAAAACAATTGACTTCCTACATATTACATGATGCTAATGTAATAGCAGTAATATTTATGTTTTCAAATTTTTTACATTGTGTTTTTAATTGTAAGACAGCAATACTAGTTTTAGTATTATTATACTTTGCATGTCATGCAATGGAATCATCATAGTAAGGCAAATTAGTATAATTAAAGTAAAAAAGCCATCAATTACATAAATATTCTTAAATTTTTTCTATTAGTTTTATAATGCATTAAAAAATTAATATTGATAACACTACCCACACTAAGAAGGAAATGTAAAAAATCAACATAATCAGATTTTTAAATTCATAACTACTTATCTTAATATTCTTTCAATGTGATTAATACATTAACCCAGGTTTTGTTGAGGCAATTCAACACTACTAACAACTGAACTTTCAAATCCTGCTAAAAGTGAAGAAAAGTCCTGATAGTTTTGTGATTGTAGAGCGTTTAATTTGTTTTTGCACTCTAATTTTATACCCTTTACTAACTTAGCATGACACTTTCCGTCATCAACAAGGTTGTAATCTCTAACAACTGACAACAAATCATTACAAGATCCTCTTATTTCTTTATAACAATTCCGTAGATCAGTTTCTAATAGATCACAATGTAGCCCACTAGCAGCAACCTGCGCTCTAAAAGATATTACGTGGTAAATAGACAATATATCAATACAAAGCTCATTTAACTCTGACATTAGTGCTTCTTTATCACTATTTTCCAACATTATTTTCTCCATTACATCTAATAGAGTTTGCATTACAGAAAATTGACAAGACACATGATCAGCAAGCTTTGTATCTACTTCAAGTAGTGCATTTACCAAATCTTTACATCCTGGTATTATTGGAATTCTTCCGCTACCTAAGCTCTTAAATATTTTTTGTGTACTTACTAGCTTTTCTATTGCTTTTCCAGCAGCTTTAGCTTCACCATCTTCTGACAAATGTTTTAAATCTGCTCTATCTGCTAACTTTTCACTATCTCTTAATAGCCAATACAATAAAGAAAGTATCAAAACAAGCGCTACAACTACTGCAAAAATTATAGCAAGTATGTGTTCAATTTTCATATTTATACCATATAACTTAAAGCACAACTTTTTTACAAATTATCAAAGCAATAGAATATCTATTACTTTTTACACACCAAATAGCACATAGTTTTATCACAAAAATTTAAAAAGCTTATATCATTATAAACAGAAAACCACTTCAACTTGTGAATTTTCACACCAAGCAAAGCAATAGTAAGATACTTTCTTTCACGTACTGTAGAAGTATTATGCTACTTGTTCTAAATTTCTAAACATAACATGCTCTTAAACGATTAACAAAGATGTAATAATACCTATCAAGGCATAAATAGTACATTAAAATCAACAGCTATAAGACTTTCAAGCTTACACTATAAAACGCATAATACACTTGGCAATACTATTGTATTACATTTTTCACAATATCACAATAAACAATGCTTAATAAGTAATGTATTTGTTCAAGTTGATCTACTATATACTGAAAGCGTCCTACTTTATAAAAAGCTAATTCACATTAACAATATTATAAGTTAACTGATATACACTATAAAGTTTCCACTTCAATTTCTAGTCAATATTTGACTACAAACACATACATTAAATTTTAGATAATGATCCTTGATTTTAATACATCTTTCTTCTAACATTCTATGGTGTCATAATAAAGTAAAACGTTTCCATAAAGTTATTTCACTGCTATTACTAAACACTTTTAATTCAATATAATACCTTATACCATTACAACAAAATATAACACAAGATTGATCTTAATATACACTTCTTACTTATACTTCATAGTATTATAACAAATTAAAAACTTTGCATTAGCTACCTCACTTCTATGTTAAATACTCTCAATTTAACGCAAAACATTACATACTAAGCTACAATAATAAAAAGACTACTATAACCCACAATACAAGTTGCACTAATAAAGTTGAAAATTTACTAAAAACAACCAATACTCTAAACTCTACCTAATTCATCACGTAGTATCATCAAATAAGTACATAAATAAACTCACATATAAAACTTTACATTACTATAATCTTAGACACATTACTAACATGTAAATACTCACACAGATCCAATCTAGACATTTTTCTCTGAACAACAATATGGTTGTTGCCCTACTGATTCCAAAGCACTTGATATTTCTTCTTCTAAAGTTTCTATAGACTCGCTGCATACTTCATCTTCTATAGTACCATCACTTATTTCTGTATTATCCACTTCTGCAACAGCATCTTCATTACCCCTTGCACAACAATTTATACCATAATGCCTATTAGTATACATAATAGAGGCAATAACCATAAGTAACACAATAATGCAGAATAACAACATAAATACGGCAATTCCAGTGCTTTGACTTATTATATTCATAAAATATACTCTTAAAAATTGAATTACAGTTAATAAATATAAAACTTAAAAAACTATATATTATAAACTTTACAGACATATCTACTATAAAATATCATAATCCCTTTCTCCACACAACTTACATACCATTTATATCACCTAATTAAACTCACTAATCAACATGCAGATTTTGTATCTGCCCGCAACATTGAACAGCTTGCACTTGACTACTTGGAGAATAACTTTGCTCTTCTGAAATATCAACTTTTTTACATTTTTTTTCTGGTGTCAATGGACTAGTTTGACTAACGCGCGTTTGACGTATAGGAATCCTACTAGGCCTTTCACCACTTACTCTCACAAAATCCACAATCGGATCACCATCAGTTTGTGTTGCCGCATCCCGAGTCTGTTTACTTTGTTTAAAATCTTCTATAACCTTGGACTGATATATACTATAATCATAGTACATCATAGCTATCATAGCAATAACCAGGATAATCATCATTGCCAATACAAGAGATGCGATCACCATACCGCTATTTAATACTTCATTTCCCATACACTTTATCTTCACTTAAATTTATCATTTAATTATAATACACTCTAATTTGTAACACACTAAAAAAAAAATCAGATGTGATATTCTACAACTACCTATATACTAATTATGCTTATCCATAAATGTAGTACTTCAACTATATATTAAACACATTATCCAGATTTAATAAAAGTATATAATCCACAACCAAGCAGCTTTTACTTATACAGAATACTTATTATACAAACATATCATTTAAGCTGCTCTACCATGAGATTCATTGCTATAACTTGATATAGACATTCTGTGCACGATAAAATTTGGTGATTCTATTGAATGTCTGACAACATCACTTCACCATAAATACACTTATCACACATTTTGTGCTACCTCATCCATAGTTCATTTACTATATATTCAGGTATTACACCACAATTCTTAGCAACTAAGGTACAAAGATTACCAAGTTTTAACATAATTAAGTAATCCACATACTCTTGTTTACTTGATAAGCCACGTTGACTTAATCTTTAACTATAAAAATATGTTAATCTCGCACAAGAAATAATTCTACTGCAACACAAGCCTTCAATTGTTAGAAAATTCTGTTTTTTATAATCTTTTTATTTACTCATCAATTTTTTCCGAAAGATCTGGTAATGTTAAACTTTCTTATTGCAATGCATTTCCATAATTTGTTTTTTAATTTTTGTATAATCTTCGCTATTGATCTTTATCTTTGAATGACCTGTCTTCTTCCACATGCTGCTCTCTTACATAACAACTAAAAATATAATAACACTAATAATAAAATAAGAAATACTAATACTGCATAACTAACAGGTGTACTAATTAATATCGAATAGTTGAGCTCCCGCTTTTATAGAACACATCTCTTAATTTTAAACTTTACTGTTTTATTATAACATATACTTTACAAACAATACAAATGTATGATATTGCGTGAAACGGTACTTATCTACAATTTCAACTATACTTCAACTAGCTCACATTATATCAACTACTTATCCTTGATAAAAACAACTAACGTTTAATCAAAAACTCTAATATTCCTGAACATACACTAAACTACTTTATTAATATTCTGATCACAAAAAAGTATGAAAATTGACTATCCACTCGAAGTACTGATATTTGTTATTAGTAGACCGTTGTTCAATCTAGTAATATTATGTAATCATACTATAGTTGCACACAAGTTGTACTCACTATCTTTTAAAAATTTCTTGTAGATTCTATAATACATAATCTCATCTCAGAATTAATTAACAGAATCTATCCACTTCAATGCAACATGAAAACCATGAGTTTTACAGGTCATATAGCAACCTTCAATATCATATTCTATTTCTTACAAAATTTTAGTAATTCATATACTGCATCTACTACACTACTAACAAATAATATTTCACTACATACAACTTATACTATTTTTTCATAGTAATGCTGAGTTCTTATACAATCCAATGCTTTACTTTATTTATACTAGTTTTAAATCAATTTTCAATATATTATAAATATTGAGCTCTACCTTGAATATATACTTGATATAGAACAAACCAACAATCAAACACTACCAATAACATAATTATAAGTTCACTATTCACCACACATTTCTATTTGATATAACACTTAGTCACAACATATGATAAAAAACTTCTATAATGAAAAAACTATGTGTGTTATTTCTTTTACAACTATAACTTAAACTAAACATTACCATTAAATTATAGAATATAATGATAAAACACTATATTGATCCTCAATACAATTAAACTATATAATAAAGTATAATTATCATATAACTAGACATTAACAAGATAGAAAATGCTGCACTAAAAAACTATTATATTTGTATCATATATACAATAGATTTTATTATGAATTTAGGATCAAATTATACCAATTTGATCCTTCAATTATGTTGCACGTCCCACTTACTTTATGGATTTTGATATTAACCTGAAACATATTTACTTACACTTTTCTAGAAGCGATAAACTTATCTTACAGTGTATAATGTGCTTTTAATAGATAGGAAATCTTGTATTCTTAGTGACTGCATATACTCATTAGATTCTCACTCTCAACATACATTACTTAATTTTTCTAGTCACATCTGACATACAACTCACGTGCTTTTTGTAATCTATATTTTAATTTTCTGCCTTTAGCTACCGCATATATTTATCAGATGTCATCCAACATCTTTCCAAATTTTTAGTTCCATTTAACCCTAATATAGAAAAAAATCTACAACAGTAACAACCAATAATACAAACACTACTGGTAACACAATATCACCAACTATTAGCTCAGTAATTTCACATACAATATACCTTAACCACATTAATATTTTTTAATTGTAAAACACATAAAAATTGCACTCCTTGTACAACATCTATATAGTCTATTAAAGCATCATTAACTATCAATCTTTAAAAAATGATAATGGGAATAGCATCTATATTGCTAATATTAAATAAGTAAAACTTATCAACATCTTTATTAAGCCGCTTTACCATTACCTTGCATATCATGAGGTAATACTGATGCTCCCTGAACTGGCTGTGTTGGTTGCACATCTTTTTTCTCACGTTCTTCAAGGTCCATAAGAATTGTTCTCATCGATGCAGCATGAAACTCTAATGAATTACGTGTTTCACTATCTAACAAATTATTTTTTTTAACCAGAAGCAGGTCAAGTTTAGAACACATAGCTAACATTCCATCAACAGCCTCTGTAAAACTATTAAACATAGCACCATCAACGTATGCTTTCCCAGCACGTAACAAGTTTTTTCTATCACACTCTAGTTTTCTACACAAAACTCCAAGTTGTGCATAGTCCTTCCTCATTTTTGAAAGACACTCTGTCAAGTCAGCGTTTTGTTTACCTAATCTTACACCATCTTTCCTCAAAGATGATACAAGTTCTTCTAGTCGTACATTAACTTTTTCTAATAATTCCAACTTACTTTTTAATTCATTATTAGTTTTCTGCTGTTCTTCCAATTGATCTTTTAACTCTTCTCTACATTTCTCCTCAATTTTTTTCACATCTACAGACTCAGGTTTTAAAATAGCTTGATACTGCTTTTTTAACTGCAACTTAATTTGTTCTACCTCACCATCATGTCGACGTTCATTTCTACGGTCAATATGACATTTATATATAACAATACATAATAATATGATTATCAATAAAGCAAGCAATGCTAGCAAGCTGCAATAAACAATATTTAGAGACCTATCACACATAACACACCCTATTTAAACTGAAATTTCACATTCATTTTAGAAACTTTTTTAGACTGATAAAACAATGCTGTACTGAACAATCACAAAAATAACACTAAAAAACATAAAATACTAACTGAGATTAGGATATATACTAATTTATACACTACTGTAACGTTTTAATAATAGCAAAAACCATACTAACAAAACATCATAGCTTCAAATATCTAACTCTGAAGAAAATAGAAACATAGCATACACACTTTTAATGTTCATTAATTTAACAAATATACAATAGATTTGACTAAGCTACTTTCTTCTTATTTGCATTTAAGTTGCTATTTTTGTAACAGAAATATAGCCTACAATACACTTTTAATATTAATAAATTTAACAAATATATAATAGACTAAACTAACCTGCTTTCTTTCCAGGAGATACATTAAAAACACTCATTACATCTTCAGAAGATAAATTACTTTCAGGAATTTCCTCATTACTACTTTTTCCTTCAGCACAAAACTTTCTTAATCTTCTGCTACGCAATCCCACTATCGATAACTCATCACTTTGATGACTTGATGGGGTTGTTTCACTTCCTTCACTAGGACCTTCAGCTTCACCTAACTTGTTTTTAGCTACCATTTCTAAAAGCTTTTGTTTTTCTTCTTGCTCGTTTTGTTTTTTTTGTTCTATGTAACTGCTACAATATTTGACCACACATAAAGCAAGCAATATACCTGCCAATATTATGCATAACAATAATATAAGTGCTGCTGTTAATCCAGCTTCAGTACTCGTCATAACATACCTAATTTTAATTAAAAATTTAAAAACAGTATTTAATTATAACATGTTATTCAAGTAATTTGCTACACTTAAAAGCAATCATACTGTATGTCCTATACAATTATACTTATATATCCCGTTAAACGTTATCAATAAAGAAATGTCTATAATAACATTGCATGCTTTTAAAATCCTATCACCAGTTAATATACATTAACAATAAGCAAAGTATAATATTATATGTAATTATTTATCATATGTTCCTTGTCAAGAAGTAGATTGCACAACATAACTATTTGTAACTACCACAAGATGGCTACAATACATCTTAGACTGCATTATGATAAAGCTGTAGTTTATTGTACTCAACACACTTACTATGTTCATTTATTCATCATGTGACGTATAGATTTTTTTCAGTTCTTAAAACCAACAAGAATAAGTACAAAACTTTAACATTCTTTTACACTAATAAAAAAGCTTTCACAAATTAGTATTATCAACCCATTTTATCATGATTTGTAGTATTATAAGATGATGCTATGCATAATACTTACATTCTATTGTAGAGAGCAATATACTTGCGTCAATGAGTGAACAACAGATTTCTACAACACTGCTACACTAATAAAAAAGCTTTCACAAATTAGTATTATCAACCCATTTTATCATGATTTGTAGCATTACAAGATGATGCTACATAATACTTACATTCTATTGCAGAGAGCAATATACTTGCGTCAATGAGTGAACAACAGATTTCTACAACACTGCTACATTAATAAAAAAGCTTTCACAAATTAGTATTATCAACCCATTTTATCATGATTTGTAGTATTATAAGATGATGCTACATAATACTTACATTCTATTGTGAGATTTATACCAATCAACTAACAACTTAAATTCAGATTCTTTCTAATTTTTTCAAATTACATCAAAATAGACAAAGAATACCTTAATACTCTACTATATTAATAAGCAAAACTTTTACAAATAAAATCATTAATTAATTGACCATGACTTGCACTAATCACAAGATGATGCTGATACATCCTGCATTACATTACGATCAAGCAACACTTGTGCAGTTTACTGCTTTTGATTTTCTCCTTGTGTTAATTTATCAATCATGGTCAATACATTCTCTTTGCATTTACTCAAATTAATATTAACAAAAGTTTCGCAAAATCCCTTCAGCATCTCCACTTTTTTTCATGACTGATTTACAAAACCTGTCAGATCTACCTAATAACTCAAAAAGCATATGTTTAACATGTTCAGATTTTATCTTTTTTATATTGTCCATTCCTTTAGTAAAATACTCTAATTCAAAAGACAGTTGTGTTGTAGCGATTCAATTCTGCTATTTTTTATATGTGAACCTAATCCTGGTACTTTTCTACTCAATATATCTATTATGTATTTAACCTTGCTATATCATCCCTTAATATTTTATCTTCACATTTATCATTAAATAGAACATAACATTTATATATAGAAATAGCCACTAATATAATCAATAAAAAACTAAATATTGCTAATAAAAGAAATTCCAACGATCATTAATTGGTTTTCCATATAATATCTTACAATTCAAACATAATACTATATTATAACAAATTATTAACAATTTTACTCAAGGAATTTACCTATTAAATTCATAACAGATTATATGTTATATCCGTTTGAAGCATATTTATTTAATTAAGAATAATATTGTCAGAAAATATAATACAACAAAACAGTATTTTTTATATGGTAATTTGCAGCAATAACTCACCAACAAAATGCAGCAAAACATTACTAATATTAAAAATAAAATATTAAATTATTTATACTGTTTAACTTTTAACAAAAATAGACAAGTGGAAATTTTAATATAAATATTTAAATTTCATTAATATATAGTAATTACTCTATCCGATCAATATCTACAACACTACAAGATGATACCGCAGTACTCAATACTTGAGATGTTGGTAATGCTCCTTCAGATTGCAATTGTTGTTCCTCTGTTAACTGCGCAATAATATTCAACATGCTGTTTTCGACCTGTCTCAAATCCTGAGCCATAGCTTTACTTCTTGCACTTTCCTTACCTCTTACTAAAACTGAATTACAAAATTTATACAGATTTACTAAAACTTCAGCGCTTAAACACTGTAACTTTTCACGTGAAGATTTTGTTGTATCAGATTCTATACGCCTTGTAGAATCTGCTAAATTCTTATGCAATACCGTTACTTCCATAGCGAGACTATGTACATTCGACAGATCTTCCAAAAGTTTGGTTACTTCTGAATGTTGTTTTTGCAAACCCGCCTTTGATATCATCAATGCTGTATCCAACTTTCCTACAACATCCTCTAATTCCTTATTTCTTTGTCTTAATAATTCGAGTTCCTTCTGTGTATCTTCTTCTATACATGCTTGTTGATAATCCTCTTTAATATTATTACGTGAAAAACAACACTGATATATAGAAATAGCTATAAATAAGGCGAATAAAAAACTAAATACTGCCAATAAAACAATAATTATGTGCTGAATATCCATAACATACCTTATATAATTAAACACAATGTTTAATTATAACATATTATCTTAAGATTTTTACTTTAAAAAATTTACTATATCTATAAAAAATTAAATTTTGTTATTTTTTTACTACATCCATAAATAATAAAAAATACACACACAAAGAAAAATTAATAAAGTACTATGCCCAGTATGTTTAACTAGAAATATAATGATATTTTACATAAAATAAAGTACCATATAGCCTGAATCACCAGATTTTAAATAAAACAGTGCAGCCGAACAGCTACTTTCTGCTAACATAAGTTAATACAATTCAATAACAATACAATCTCGTTAAGATATATCATTATTAACTTGATTTCCACAACCTGATACTGATGATTCTTGCATTTGAGATTCTGGTACTATCTTTTTTGCGTTTTCTTGACTTTCCTCACTTCTATCTTCGGTAGAGACATATTTGTTAATTGCTGACAATTTTTTAACAAGACCATCACTTAACTCTTGATATGCTTCATAACTAAGTCTCAACTCTTCGAAATCTTTCACTAGCGCTTGATGTTCACAGTATAAAGCATCATATTCACTTCTCAACTTATGACCCTCTGTTAATGATGCATTACAAAGTGTCTTAGTTCTGCTAAGCTCTCCTTTCAAAAAACCTTCAGATTTTAACAATTTTTCATTTTCTAATTCTAATTTTTTAATTTTATTTTCTAATAGGCCATTTTGTTCTCTTAATGTTTTAGCTTCTGATGATAATAATGCTAATTTCTTTTCTGATGCCGCTACATCTTGCTCTGTTAGCCGCTTTTTATCTTTACTTTGATCATAACACTTATATATAGCAATAAGAAGTAATATAATAGTAAAAAGCAATAGAAGAGCATATAATATTATGTCTGTTGTACACTTATCCATAACACACCTTACCTAAGATAAACTAAACAATTATAACTAATAATATAATATTTTTTATTAAAGAACTATACACTTTACTATATAATTTTAAATTTACACGATTTAAAAATATTCACTGTGGATAGATAATCTTTAGTATTTTGTATGCTTACTTATAAATACAACTATACAAATACATACCTTATATCAATTAAATTGCACATGATACAATCACTATTACTTTTAACAAAAATAACGTAATAAAATTATATTTTATGATAACCACAAGTAGAACTTTTACACTATATAACAAATTTACTGTTTTTTAGTAGGACAATCTACATTATTATATTGTAAGAATGTGTTAAAATAACTGCTTGGTAGAGCAGTAGGTTGTGGTGTACTGTCACGCGTAACACTACTAATAAGATTTAACATCACACGCTCTAGTGCTAACATATTCGCACAGATTGCAAATCTACTATAATTATCACCATCTTTCGAAACAATTGACTTACACATTCTACTAGTTTTATATGCTAATTCAGAAACTAATGTCTTTAGTTTGAATGATGCAGACAGACGCACATCTGACTCCATTTGCATGCTGATATCTCCTAATTCTTTAGCAAACACTATTGCTTCTGATGCACTTAGTGAAATCTTACCTTTCAGATCTTGTAACTCTTTATTTTTACACTCCATATCACTTGTTAATTTTTTACATCGTTCCTCTTTTGTGTGTAACACCTTTTCTATTTCTTCTTTCTCTTTACATAAATTCGTGTTTTCACTACGATAGGCATTACAATTTTTAGATTGAACATAATATTTATACGCAACAAAAAACAACAACAAAACTAGCAATGCTATAAAAACAGCAGCAGTAATTAGTAAACTTTTTTGAATATCCATAACACACCTTACACCAATTTAAAGATAACCATTAATCAAGACATACCTATTCAATTTATAAAACATTACATTTTTTACAATTTCGATATAACGTAAAAATATATTAATAAGAAATACAAAGCACAAATCTCACTATACTAGATACTCTACAGTGAAATCTCATTAGAACAGCATCTACACTTACTTTGATAAGGATAGATAAGCAAAACATAAGCATTTGCCATATCAGTAGTTGAAATTTTTATAATCACATAATAATTAAGCTGCTTTTCTATTATCCACATCTTTACAACCTGCGATAGATGCATTAATTATGTTACTATCCGGGGTATCTTCTTCTGCACTAAAAAATTCTTCTTCTGATATTCCCATGGCTTGTTTAGATAATAACACTATCTCATTATTGAACATCTGAATTTTAGATCTTAAATCTTTTATAACCTCTCCTCGAGCTTTAGCACTATGACACTCTATTAACTTTTTGGAGCAGTTCAGTACTGACTCTGTCATCATAAGACACATATTCTTCATTTTTTCTACAGGATCACCTGAACCAGTGTCACTAACAGCAGATAATATATTTTTAGACAATATTCTCAGTGCGGAACTAGTTCTCACTGCAGCATAAGCCTCGTACATTTTTTTGTGATCTGATAATACTTCATCAATACTGCGTTCAGCGCGCACTCTCTTTTGCTCAGAACGTTTTAAGTCTGATGATATACTTAAAATTTCATTCTGTAATTTTACTACCTCATTTTCTAAGGTACCTTTTTCTTTCTCCAACAACTTTAGTGCAACAGCACTTTTTCTTTCATTAATTAATAATTCTGTTGATAGACCATTGACTTGTTCTCTATACTCTTTAAATTTTCTATAAGCTAGACATAAAGCAAACAATAAAAACAAAACAAACAATGCCAACAAAATAGTAGCAATAAGTAATCCTTTATTCATATAACACACCTAATTACAATTTAAATTATAGAATATATAGCATTAAGACATTTTATAAAAACGTTCTACAGTTATAACAAATTAAACACTATGTTCTTTACAACTAAAACTATTAATTTGCAAAACACAATTCATCATAAACATAAAAATATAAACTATGTTTTTTTTCATCAGTAATTGAAACCTCCTCTATATAATAATTAAGCTACTTTTCCAATACCATGATCACTATTTTCCAATGCAACGTTACTCGCACCATAACCCAGCTGTACTTCCACTACACTAGAAAGTCCACTTTCTGCATTTAACAGCTCTAAATCATTAATCATCAAATTTTTAACCCTTTCTAGTACAATATTCAACTCATCATAAACAACGTTATCCATTTTTCCAAAACAACCTGACACAGTGTTTTTATTTCAAATAATAATACATTACGCATTTCTATTAATTTGCATCCTGGAGTATCTTGCAGTTCCATTTCTATACAACACTGCAATAATGTATAAGACATGTTAAATACTGCCTAATAAGTTATACTACTTGCTCGCAATTTCTCTACTTCCACCTTATTTTGTAAAAGCCTTAACTCACTTAAAAGACCTGCGTTACTTTTCTTACACTCATCTAACTCTTTTAATAGAAGCGATTGTTTCAATTTCAAATCTTTTATAAGAGCTTTACTCTCAAGCAATTGTTTGTCTTGCACTATTTTAACATGTACCCTCTTTTCTTCAGGTTGATGCATACTTTGTGATGATTTATAACTTAATTCGTCACGACCTTTAGAGTAAGTATAATACCAACAGAATGCGAAAATTAATACCAAAACTAACAATGCTACCATAATAGCAGCAGTAATTAGTAGTTTCTTTTCTTCGCTCACAACACACCTTATCTCCAGAGATATATTTTAATCATAACACATTTATTCAAAATTTTATAGAATATTATATCTTTCATAATTAAACTTATACAACCTGCAAAGTATCATCAATAAAAACAAATAATACCATCCTTAGTAAAACGCTCAAACATTTTACAATTATTGCCAAAGCCATATTTTTCATTACAATCCTTTTCATAATTACAAATTCATATAACTTGCAAAATACTGCCAATAAAAACAAACAACATTACTCCTAGTAGTATGCCTAAAAATATTTCACAATTATCATTAAGAATTCCACATCTACATTTTATAAGAACAGATAAGCAAAACAGTACTTATATTTTCTATATCAACAATTGAAATTTATATATTATATCAAGCTGCTTTCTCAATTCCACTATCTCAACTTTCTAATAAATGCTATCTATGTAACAACAGTAAATTCTCTTACTACTTAGACACAGCACACCTAAAAACAAAGAACTAGCATCAAATACTTACTTTTACAATCAAGTATAATAAGAAAACATTATTACACCTACCACAAACACAAGTTTTATGTAGTACTTCACATTTATCAAGGTAAACTCATACCATACCCAACACCAGATTGTAATGCTAGTGTTAGTTAAGCTTTAGGTAGTAGTATTTGATCAAACACGTACCTTCGAACAATCAAAAAAATATTTATATACTTCTACTTATTACCACGCTATAACTTTTGCATAGCATTACTGCATTGTGGTGTTAATACACCTTGCACGATAGGTCTTGGTATTCTTGAAGGTGAACCAGGACCAGTAGGCAATTGCTGAACTACTTTTGTATGTTTTTACTCTCAACAATGTCAGATATAGCGTTTACTATTCCTAATACATTATTTCGTATCACTTTCTTTGTACTTGGACGTACGTTACGCTGCACCATAAGTATCTCACAAGACATATCATATTGACTCCTAGCTTGTGATTCTAATATTTTTAATTTGTTTATTAAATTGTGTTTGCAAGACTAAGTTTTTCGTTTTCCAACTTTAATTCGCCATTTTTATATTCTAAGATCCGAATTCGATCCACATATTGTTGAACTTCTTCTTGATAACGAAATTGAGCATCACCTAATTTTTACGCGCGTCCTATTACACAACACTTATATACAGCAACTGCTTAAATAATAACATTAAAACAAAAAATGCTGCCAAAAGCCCTACAAAAACCAATATCATTATTTACAACACACACCATCTTAATTTGAAGTTTAATACCTAATTATGGCATGTCTTTTACTACTACAAATTTCAAACCTCTTAGAAATATGTTTATTTACAAGATACTCTACTAAATAAAGTACTACACCAATATATACACTAATGACGCAATATCAATTAATACACATATAATCAACTATATGCACCTGTGAAAATAGGTAAGTAAAACAGCTTTGTAATATTTCAAGAGAAATTCTTATAATGACATAATCACCCTTATCAAGCCACCATTCCATTGTTTTGCCCACCAACATTAACTTGTGCATCTTGCATTTGAGGCTGAGGTTGAGGCTGAGGCTGAGGCTGAGGCTGAGGTTGAGGCTGAGGTTGATATCGAAGTTGAGGATGAATAAGCAAAAACGCTCTTAATCTATTTAGCACAGGATCTAAGAATCCACGTGTATTTCTAGTATTTACTATGTTTTCTCCCACAGTTTCAGATATCATAGGTAATGTAAGTTGCCGTGCAAATTCATCTTTTACTTTTGATTCAAATGCGGTAATTATTACACCTGACGCCTGTAACAACTGATCTATATAATTTCCTGTTCTAACAAGATAATTCATTATATTCTCTACTATACGTACAGGATCATGATCAATACCTTGATCTTCATCCATCGCGTTCATCTCATTATCAAGAGATACACCAATACAAGTTATCATCGTATCAATAGTCTCTCTACTAGACGTTAAAGATTTTCTTTTTTCACCAATAAAAAGATTAATTAACTCTTTATGGCCTACCAGTAACTCGTTATACCTTTTGGCCAACCTGTTCTTCTCTGATGTTAGTCTCTTGTTTTCTTCTAATAAATCATTGACACTATCTCTGCCTTTATACCTAAAGCAACAAAAATACATAGAAAGCATTAATAACAGTATCAAAAAAACAAGCAATACTATTAGAGCAATTTGATTTTTATGAGACATAAAACAAACCCTTAAATCACTATACAATACTTAGTTACAGTATATTGCTTCAATAAATATTTTTTGATCATAGAAAATTAAATCTTATTTCCTTACAAATGAAATTACCTATATAATATTAAATCAGTAAACACCTTTTCTTTCATACCATCACGAATACCACACCTTATTATAAGTGAAAAAATACATAAGAATTTTATTGATCTACCATAACATTACGTCTATTTAGATTAGGGTTTACTACAGGATTTTGTACTTGAATGTCACTCATTACTTGATATATCGTTTGTTTGCTGCAAGACAATACTGGTGCTGCCACATCATCAATACAATATTTTAGATAATTTAGAGAAGCAAGGTGCTGTCTGTCTATATCTTCACACCTCTGCTCATATTTTCCAATTTGTCTATCACACGCAATAGAAAAAATGCAACAAAGGCAACACGCACAACACATTATTATAGTTACTACAATAAAAAAAATCAGGAATCCTAGAAGAACAGAATCACGAGTCCCCATAATTACACACACCATTCAATATTCAAATACAACAAAAACATCACCTAATACATTTTTCACACATATAAATAAGCAAAAAGCTATAATATTATAGCTTTTAGATTATTTACTAAATGAGATATCTCATAAATTAACCATCTTTATCCAACAAAACTCATCAATAGCTTATTTTTGCCAGAAACAGATCAAGTAAATATAAATGAAACTTATATTGCAATACTAGTAACGTCATATAATAAATCACTAATTTATTAACCACATACGTTATTATCCAAATTTACTAACAAAATATTTAAATCTGAGCAAACTTACAACAACATCATTTACTTGATACTTACTACTCACATCTGTTCATTTTAAACACACGCTTTCAACTGGAAACAGATCAGATTCTACTACCAATAACATATATTTATTATTTATTTAAAAGCTATAGTACAGAAACAATAAATAATACACATTAACTTAGCTATAAAATAAATTAAACCACTAATACTATTAGAATAATATACTTACAATTGTAATACATTATTTAACTATAATCAATATTAATTCACATATACTTACTATTTATAGCTTCAACTAACTTTATTATATTCACGCATATTTTTAATACTTATAAACTGCACTAACCTACAACATATTAAATAAATCATTTTTTGCTCATATACTGATATATTTCATTAATTGCACACTTTCTTGTGTTTATTCTTTTACGATTTCATGCAATTTTTGCAAATTTCAATATTGAATTTCGCATCAGACTCATACTACACATTATCATCAAACAGACTGATTGACATGATTAGCGAATGCTGATAAACCTTCTACTTGTATACTTTCTCCTCTTTGCTGTTCTTCGTGTTGTTTTTCATGATCTTTTACAACTTCTACAAATTTTAATATTGACTGCTGCATAAGACCCATAACAGTAGTCATGTTCTCCACAGTATCTTGCATAGTATTACCTGTCCTAGAAATTTTCACTTTTGGATCCAATACACACGCAATACTCTCAAGAGCTCTATCACACTTAGATAATACACTTTCATTGGCTACTGCCATTTCTGACATTGCACATTCTAATTCTGCATTTTTGGCTCTTAATTCCGTATTCTCACGCTCTAATTTACTTATTTGACAATACAAAGGCTTAACACAGACTTGATATATAAGAAAAAGCAGCAAAAGCAACAATAAAACAACATTAACTACTATTAAAACTCTATAGTCCAATGCATACATAACACACACCACTTAAAACTTAATAATTCGAGTATATTAATAAAATGTCCTATTTTAATAACAAATTATAAACATCATTTTTTATATAATTTTTAAAAATTATAAAACTACCCATTTATAATAGGGATCATAAATAATAACATAGTACATTTTAATGATATTAAAAACTTTACAGACATACTTATCAATGTACCTTCCAAAAATCCTTATAACAACAATATTATACTAAATTTTATGCAATAGTGACTTTTTCAATATCCAATAATTCTGTACTAGATAATATCTCAGTAGTTCTTTTGCTATAATCACACTCAATACAACATGTATTTTAGTGCACACTACACACATTAAACACTAACAAGTTCATACAAATGCAATCATGGTATACTATATCTCAATATAATATTCAGATTATAATACGTAATTTACTATACCTATAAAAAATACAGACTATATTTTATAACTAACTCTACCAAGAAAATATCATCAGTAATACCACAAATTATTCTATCCGTATATAATGTCTCTTATAAGTTAAATTATACAATACACGCAAAATAAAGTATTATAAGTCTACTGTCTTATTTTAATTAGAAAGAAATCATATGAAGCTATTCACTAATACCAGCAGGTAAACATTTAGTTTTTATTACTGTCCCTTACCACTAATACCCATACCATCAACTGATACATCATCTAATAAGTAACCAGACAGCATTTGCATATCGTGTTCGCACTGCGCTCTCAATATCTGAAATCTTTGCATAAACAAACCATACTGAGTGCTAATATGCTCGTGCAACTTTTCAAGAAGCGCTGATACAGTCTTGACAGCTTGAGGTGTTAACCCATAATTATGAACCAACCCCTCAATAAAATTATTACAACTCTCATCAACTAGTATCAGTAAATCATTTCTTTCAGCAGCATCGCTTTTTACTACCTCATAACACATACTGCTTAAACATCTCTTAGATTCATCAACAGCTTTTTTAACTTTTTTCTCTAACGTCTTTATTAGTGCAAGATAATGTTTTGTTTCATTACTATGATGCTGTTTTATTGATTGAATTGTTTTCTCTAATCCACTACACTTAGCTGATAATTCACTATTTCGTGTCATAAAAGTTTCTTTTTGATATTCTATAACCTTGATTACGTTTTCTAATTCATCAGCTTTTGCCACTAATTCACGCTCACAGTTTCTTACACTATCAAAACATGCTTCCAATTCTCTATGCTGTACTATTAATTTTTTATACTTCTTGTCTAATTCACTATACGCTTCTCTTAATCTATTATGATCTTCTGATAACACATCATGCGAATCCATTGACGTATAATGTTCCGACTTTAATTTCTGATAACCCACACCTCTTCGATAGAATTTTAAACAACTAAATATAATAACAAGAAACAATACAACAAGCGTTATAATAAGCAACGACAACAATGTAATACTATTTTTATCCATACACACACCCAACTTAAATCTTACAATTAATTTACCAAATAATGATTATAAAATACATAATATTAATAAAAAAACTTACTATTTACTAACACATAACATTTCCTCAATAGAAAATTGAATTTCATATAATACACTTTAAAATAAATGATGATGTACTATCACTAAAAGTAAATTACACAAACACACATAGCTTTTATATGACAAAATTCTTAGTCAGCCTCTAAAGCAGTACTATAAAACCACTTTATCACAAACATTAAGGTACTGATAAGTTACTCATTCAATATTGTAACACTAAATACAATACTGCATCTGTTTTTGTAATTCAGCATATACTTTTTTTCATTCTATCCAATACTAATAAAATATTAACCTTTTTAACAATTCACTTACTAATTTTTAATATCACATCATTAGGCTACGGTGTCCATTAAAAGTAGATATTCAATATAAAAAGCCCACTAAACCAATAACCACTATACTTAAATTATCATATATATTTTTTACCATCACTTCTAGAAATACTACACCATTTATACTGACACTCGCTATAAACTACACACATTATCTTTTCCTAAATTAATCATAATTTCTTATTAATTTATTATAGGACTGCAATACTTACCATGATCTTGACCAGTTTATCATCATCTCATTTTAACAATCCACACTATCAAATAACAACAAGCATTGATATCAATAACCAAGAACACAAGCAACACTAATAAAGCAACATCAACACTAGATTATTTATCTTAAATGCATATCAACCTAACACACATTAAAAAATTTACTACACTTAAACAAATAGATGTAATATTTCTAAAAACATATCAATTAACAAAATACAAAAAATAAGAAACATATTTTATGCACAATGCTTCAACCACTTGCCAAATTACTTAATATACATATAATAAGTGAAGCATTAGAGATGATTATCCTTTAATTAAGTAAAATTTTACAATATAAAATTAAGCTGCATTATGAGACTGTTCAGAGCTGTATATAGGCAACACTGTAGCATCAGCACAATTAGGTGAAGGAAACATCTGATCTGCTCCTTTTCGTAACGCTTTTTCAGTACGCTGCACCTCGTATTCTATACCTTTTTGTAAAAACAACATATTAGTATCAAATAAATGAGTTACATGTTTTGCAGTAAATGTTTGCGACTGGTCTACAAATAGATTCTTCACATTTTCATTGCGCAGCTCCATCATTTCTAGACAACTTTCTTTAAAATCTTTATAGTCTTCTAGTCGATCACTAACAAACTTTTGTACTTGACTTAATAATGCTTTAGTACGACCATCACATTCAGTTTTTATTTTTTCATTATCTTGCCTTAATTGATTATTTTCTGAGGTTAATCTTTCCTTATCCTTATTAGCTTGTTCACAATCTTCTAATAATTTTTTATTACCTTCTTCTAATAAATTGCACTTATCTTGACACTTAACTGCAGCCATAGCTAACAATATAAGTAACAATAATATTAAAATAAGGAATACTAACAAAACTATACTAACTGTATCCATAACACACACCACCTCATTTACATAACTAGTTACAACACACTGATAAATAAAATGACTCAACAATACAATGAATAAAGTATTTCACACACGTTAATTCTACTTATCTTTAATCAGAAAACATCAGTGCAAAAATGAATAAAGTGTCCCAATACATAATAAGCAAAAACTAATATTAAGACACTGATTGACTAGCACCATTATTTTGTACATCTGTGGCTAATACTTGATCTAAGGCTAGCGGCGGTACCACACCTGTTTGTGTACTTTGATCAGTCTTTTCAGTCTGTACTGAAGTAGGCATAGGGATTCGTGCAACATCACATACTCTCTTTTGTAGTGCTAACATTTGACTTACCATCATAGTAGTTACACCTGGATGTACACCAGCATTATACATCCCTAATGTCATCATTTCCATCGTAGTAAGTACATTACCACTCAATTCCTTTATTTTATTTTCCAAGTTAGCTTTTTCTTCACTAAGTAGTTTACAAACATTCCCCATGTAAGAGCTATGTTGCATATAAACTTGTTTATCCCTTTCAAGCTGTACATTCCTGCTAACCATTTGGTTATAGTGCTGTTTACTTAACACTACCGTATTATCTACACCTTGCTCATGCCTACTTGCAATACAACAGTGATATATAGCAACCATGACTAGTATAAGTAATAATAACGCAAGTAATGCTAAATAAATATACGATTGTATATCCAGAGTACCCATAACACACCTTATCTAAAATCAAACTTAAAATAATGTTAACATTATTTTAAAAAATTTTCCACATTTATAAAAAATATATTCAATGTTATTTACAACTACATTTCTCTAAAAAACAAATTTATAACCTTCTGATATAGGAACCACAATGTTTCAACTATTTGTAAACTATGCAATATACCATAACAATAAAATACCACAGTATACAACTATCTAACGATAGAAGTATATACACCTAATATCTTAATTAAAATTTGAAGGTCTTTATTAAGCTACTTTAACATTACCTTGACATTGTTCAGATAAGTCACTAACTGTAGGACATGTTAATTTTGATGATACACTTTCAACTTGTTTTAATAATATATCCCTTTTCCCTGATAAAATACCTAAGACTCCATCTTGAGCATTATACATTTCTGATCTCAGCATCATTAGTAAGTCATTTCTTCCCATAAGTTTAGGTTTGACCAACTTATCTTCACATTGCTTTACACGTAATTTGAATAATATAATAATACTTTCTCTCGTCTCAGCAAATACTTGCTTGCAGGAACTTATTAATTCTTCACACTTACTTTTAAGATGGTCTTTTATGTCCTCATTATTCTTTTGTAGATCTATATACTGTTGTCGCAATCGATCATAGTCTGTCTTTAACAAGAGAAGTTCTGATTGCAATTTGTCACTCAACTCCACCATCTCAGTGAGATTTAGATCTATACCAGTATGTTTACCCTTTATTTTCTTCTGCTCTAATACTAATCTGTCATAATCTGCTTTTAATCTATCATAACTTTTCTGTAATTCACCACCTGACAGTATTTTATCAGGTTTAGCGCAACACTTGCTTAGTCCAAAAGCTAACAATGAAAGTAACAATAAAACAAGTATTACTATTAAAGCAAGCTCAAGATTAGACAGCATATAACCACCTGTAACCATAACACACCTTATTTAAGTACAACTATTTAATTATACACAACATTCAAAAATTTACTACATATTAATAAAATATGTAATATTACTTATAATGAAACTCGTATAAACAATAAATACAAAAATATAACTAAGAACTATACTCACACACTTATTACGTAATATTCTAATTACTATACTTCATACATTTAGTAGGTGATAATAAAAATATAAATATACCTTATAATTAATACTTACAAATATTATAACCTATTGAGTTATATACTTATTATCAATGCTGCACTGTACTCCTGCTGCACTCATTGCAGTGCTTGGTAATCCACCTCCTTGCACAATATCACCAACACAACACATAAAATTTTGTATACTTTCTTTCAGATTTAATATACGATCTCCTAGCTGCTTTTTATCACTTTCAGAAAGATTAGTACTGTTATTAACGTTCTTAAAAACATTTTTACAGTCGTTTAATAAACCATAACCCCATGATAGAACATCTACCCTAGAAGAAACAAGTGTACCTTTCTTAGTAGATGTAGTTTTCTCATTCTCTAACTTTTGCATTGCAGCATTTGCATGTTCAAGTGCACTTTCAATTTCAGCATTCTTCTTAGCAAGTGCCATATTACTTTCCATGAGATTACTACACTCTTTTTGTAACTTCTGAGTAACCAGTCCTCCTTCATTTAACTTTGCTAGTAAATCTTGCTTCTCTTGTTTTAATCCCGACTCCCTACTTAATACTTCCTGAAGTTCACGTTCCATCGATTCTATTTTGCTCAATAAGTCCGTCTTTGATATACCTTCATCACCTAACAAAGGCTTTTTCTCTTCTTCTATTTTCTTAGGTCGAGCACAACATTTACATATTGCAGTAATTAATAATCCAACTAACAACACAATAAACACTGCTAACAAAGCAATAGCAGCAATCATTAATTGACTATTCATAATGTACCTTATCTCACACTAATACCTACCCTACATACACCATTTAAAAAATTTTCCACACCGATAAAAAACTATAGGACTTGTTCGTTACAACTACATTTACATAATCTTAAAACATCATAGATCAATGAAAGAAAACACCAATTAAAGATTATTTCTTATTATAAGTGTTACTCCAACAACAAGTTAAACACATAGACTACACTTCAAATAAAGTATAGCCTACATCAATTATATATTTGCAAGATAAGATACAAATTACTTTGACATTACCAATGCTTTTACAAAAGTACAATTTCAAAGACTAGTTACATGCATAGACTATACTCAAAAAAGTATAGCTACTACATCAATTATACATTTGCAAGATAAGATACAAATTACTTTGACATTACCAATG
>NZ_QOHL01000018.1:0-27806 GCF_004181775.1 Ehrlichia minasensis | reverse complement strand
TATATATACACATCCCTTTAAAAACTGTGATAGCTAATCCCACATGTTTTAGATAACAGAACTAGGCATTAAAATATTTTGTATATAAGACTTCAATGTATTCATAATATGCATTACAATGTATTACACACTTGTAACGTTGATTTTTTACACAATAACCTCATACATACAACAACCTATTGAAAAAACTGTAATAGAAAATTTTATACATTTACAAAATAATTAGAACTAGGATATGAGAT
Organism: Ehrlichia minasensis; assembly: GCF_004181775.1. NCBI lineage: Bacteria > Pseudomonadati > Pseudomonadota > Alphaproteobacteria > Rickettsiales > Anaplasmataceae > Ehrlichia > Ehrlichia minasensis. The sequence continues at coordinate 27,564 of NZ_QOHL01000018.1, read as the reverse complement.
TTCAATACACTCACAATAAAATGACAATGTTCTTAATTAATGATGATTTTCTATAAAACAACTATATATATACACATCCCTTTAAAAACTGTGATAGCTAATCCCACATGTTTTAGATAACAGAACTAGGCATTAAAATATTCTACATATATGATCTCAATGTACTCATAATAAAAACGACAACGTATATTAATTAACGATTATCTTCTACAAAATAACTATATAAATTACATGAATACAATTATCTACTTTAAAAATATTAGCAGCTTCATACATTAAATGTAACAATTACACAACCAATATACACAATTTATAGAAGTATTGTTAGATTTAATATAACCAAAAAAATATAAACCAATTAAACAGTAGGGGCAAAGTATTAAACTTACCCCCCACCCTTAATTAAATAAATACAAGAGAATTACATATCTAGAATCCTCCCATACCTCCCATGCCGCCCATACCTGCACCACCAGCAGCACTAGCATCATCCTTAGATGGTACATCTACTACGATAGCATTCAGAGTCATAAATACTGCTGCAAGAGACACAGCAAAATCAAATGCTATACGAACTACTTTAAGTGGATCAATAACACCAGAAGTAAACGCATTTGCAAAATTCATCGTATCAACATTGAAGATAAGTTCCTTATCATTTTGTTTCAATAAATGAGCAATAACACATGGTGCATTTTCTGACCCAGAGTTTTTAATAATGCGTTTAATAGGAGCTTGTAAAGCACGTTTTATAATATTAATACCTAATTGTTCGTCATCATTTTTGCTTTTTAGGTTTTCAAGTACTGATAATGTATATAACAATGCAGCACCACCTCCTGGTACAACACCTTCCTCAACAGCAGCTCTAGTTGCATGTAAAGCATCTTCAACACGATCTTTACGTTCTTTAACTTCAACTTCACTAGACCCACCTACTTTTAATACAGCAACACCACCAGAAAGTTTAGCTAAACGTTCTCTTAACTTTTCTTTATCATAATCTGAAGTAGAAGATTCAATTTGCATTTTAATTTGATTAATTCTACTTTGCACATTATCAGAACTATTATCTACACTACCAATAATAGTAGTAGTATCTTTTGTAATACGTATATTCTTAGCAGTACCCAATTCAGCTAAAGTTAAATCTTCCATCTTTATTGCAAGGTCATCGCTTATTACATGTTTAGCACCTGTTAATATAGCAATATCGCCTAACATATCTTTTCTTCTATCACCAAATCCTGGAGCCTTCACTGCTGCTACATGTAATCCACCACGCAATTTATTTAAAACAAGAGTGCTAAGTGCTTCACCTTCTACATCTTCTGCAATAATTAAAAGAGGTCTTCCAGATCTAGCAACATTTTCTAGAATTGGCAATATAGGTTGTATTATATTAAGCTTTTTCTCTGTTAGTAAAATATAAGGATTTTCAAATTCAACTAACATCTTTTCCGAGTTAGTTACAAAATAAGGAGAAAGGTATCCACGGTCAAACTGCATACCATCAGTTTTTTCAACATCTAATTCTTTAAACCCTTTACTTTCTTCAACTGTAATAACACCATCTTTACCAACTTCTTGAACACATTGTGCAATTTTAACACCTATGTTCTTATCACCATTAGCGGAAATAGTAGCAACTTGAGCAATTTCTTCCTCAGACAACACTTCCCGTTTCATAGACATTAATGCATCTAGAACAGCTTCTTTAGCTTTAAGTACACCATCCTTAATGCATACAATATCTGATCCAGCAGCTTTAGCTTTCGAAACTTCTTCTATAACTTTCGCAGTTAAAATAGAACATGTAGTTGTTCCATCACCAACTTTATCGTTACACTGAGAAGCACTCTGAGCAATTATATTAGCAATAGCAAGAGCCAATGGATCCTCTGGCTTTATACTTTTAATAACTTTATATCCATCTTTTGTAATTTCTGGAGCACCATAAGGTTTACTAATAGCTACAGTAAGCCCTTTAGGTCCAGCTGTACACCCTACAGCATCTTCTAAAATATGAACAACTTCTCTAATAGCTTTATCAAGCTGTTCACCCGTTACAACTACATTTGCCATGTCATTTAATCTCCGTTTAATAAAAAATTAACTAAAACTACTTACAATTAGGCTACTACAAAAATATATAGCATGATTCCAAATTGATATATTTGTTATGCTTCTTTCGCAATTATATCACTTTCTTTCATAACTATGTATTTTTTATCATTAAATTCAATTTCATTGCCAGCCCACTGGCGGTAAAAAACTACTTCACCTACTTTTATAGTCATAGGCAGAATGTTGCCATTACTATTGTGCACACCTGGGCCAACAGCTACAACTTTACCTTTAGTAGGTTTTTTTTTTGCTGAATCAGGAAGCTGTATAGGAGAATTATTATTACTCTCCTCCAAGGCTTCAATCAAAACATTATCATGTAACATACTTAGATTCATACACTACCTCTGTAAAAATAAATTATCACTAGTACTTAGATACTACTGGCTAAGATCATATATAATATCAAGAAATCTAATTTCAAGTATCAACCAATAATTTTATAATATAGGCTATACAAATTTTTACAAGCTTAGAACTTAATATCACCATTAGTAATAATGTCATAATACCAATCCTGCAGCACTTGTATAATACACAAAAAATTAATTGACTTGATCCTTAAAACATCATGATATTTAAATTATTAACTTTTTGAATAAGTTCATGAATACAAATGATGAACATAAAAAACAACAGATTGGACACAGAAAAAGACTGAGGCAAAAATTATTATCTGGAGGTAATAAAGGGCTCTTAGATTATGAAATTCTAGAATTAATATTATGTTCCTCGCACCTAAGAAAAGATGTAAAACCCATTGCAAAAAGATTAATCAAACATTTTGGTAGTTTTTCAAAAGTATTTTTTGCAGATTTTAATCAATTAACAGAAGTACATGGTATAGGAGAAGCTTCAGTATCAGCAATTTTTTGTATTAGAGAAGCACTAAATAGAATTTTACGTGAAGACATTGATCACGGAATAATTATCAATCAATGGCAAAAATTAATAGAATACCTTAGAATAAAAATAGGTAATAGCAATATAGAAAATTTTCACATATTATACCTAAATACAAAATATAAACTTCTAGCAGATGAAACCCAGGATGTAGGCACCGTTAATCAAACTCCTTTATATATAAGAGAGGTAATAAAGAAATCTTTATATTTAGGAGCCACATCTATCATTATTGCACACAATCATCCAAGTGGAGATGCTAGACCCTCCAAAGCAGATATTGAAATTACTAATCAACTTGTTATAGCATGTAATAACATTGGTATAACATTAATAGACCATGTCATTGTTACATCCAATGACCATTATAGTTTCAAGACTCATGACTTATTATAAATTTTACATTACCTAAAATCACACAAGCAGAGATGATAGACTCTAGAAGAGATACTGAAATTACATATCAACTTGTTATAGCATGTAATAACATTGGTATAACATTAATAGACCATGTCATTTTACATCCAATGACCATGACAGTTTTAACTCACAAAAGCATACTAATGAGACTCACAACTCCTATTTCAAAAATATTATTATTAGATCTAACAACAACTACAGAACTACAATCACAATCTATTATAACTTTACAAAAAATACTAAGAAAACTCATGTTAATTTAAAAAACATATTTCAATGCATTCCAAAACAGATCATTCTATCACTTTACCATTGCTACATATTCTAAACTTTAAAATTGGATTAATTATCATTTTAATAACTAGTATAGTCTTATAACCATGATTCTAATTTCTACAAAGTATACTAAAGAGGCCTATAACCCTAATTTCAAAAATACAATTCAATCATCCATAAATTTAGAATCATATACATAACCCTTATCATCCTATATCTCCGACCTTCACAATCAAAAATCTATACACCAATTTATAAACTTTCACACAGTAACAGAATTTACAAAGTGAGTTTATAGTTGGACATTGTATTTAACATCACAACTTTATCAATAATACATTTCACAAACTTAATTTAAACTCAATAATTTCAACTCTCTTTAATATTACATATCTTATCACTTACAAAAATATTCCACAGCATTACAAAAAACTTTCATGCCATCTCCATAAGTAGGATAAGCAATATTAGCTCTTAAACATTGTTCTTTAATTTGTGTCCAATTATCTTGTTGTGTAAAAAACATTGCTCTCTCAGGATGTGGCATCATAACTAATACTTTACCACTATTATCAGAAAGTGCAGCAATGTCATCAACTGATCCATTTGGATTATAAGGGAATTCTTGATCTGCATAATCACCTATATTCGTAATATACCTCATTGCAATATTATTTTTAATAGTTGTAATTATAGCATCATTTTCAACAAAAAACCTACCTTCTCCATGTGCAACTGGAATATATAATTCATCCAACCCTTTTAACCACGCTGAGTTATTTAATGGATCTACTTTTACCTTTACCCATCTACACTGATATTGTTGAACAGTATTATTTAAAAGAGTTATATTAGAGAAATCTGATATTAATCTCATTAATATTTGACACCCATTGCATATACCTATTACTAACTTATCACCAATCAGAAATTCTGAAATTTCTTCTTTTAAATTATTGAATACCCTCAATGCAAAAGCATTACCAGCACCAGTATCATCCCCATATGAAAAACCACCAGGAATTACAAGTACATTATAATCCACTAATAACTTAGGATTTAATATCATATCATTAATATGTACTATTTTCCCTTGTACATTACATGACAACAACTCTCCAGCTTTAACAAAAGCAAACAGAGTTTCCTCTTCACAATTTAAACCATACCCAGATAATACAACTACTTTCATTTCTGTACAAAAATATATAAATCTTTAGCTTAACATAAAAAGTAAACACTTAAACTTCATTTATCAAAAATGAAGCTAAGAACTCTATAAAAACTATATATAACTCATCTCATATCTAAACAAAAACAATACATCACATGTAAATGATTATTATAACCATAGATATACAATCATACCTGAAAATTAATGTAATCAAATATCATTACATAAACCATTGAATGATACTACCATATTATTAATCAGGAAAAAATCTGCTAGTCCTTATTAGAAAATTAAATAAAATACAACTTAACTATATTCTTTAAACTCATTCATAAAATAATATACAAAATGTATTTGTACAACCTATACTTCAAAATTTTACAACATCATGTTAAGTTATAACATAAGCATTACACTAAACCACCAATGGATCTATATTATACACTTAGCAACAAAAAACTCTCACGCTCATGCATAATAGAAAATTAAAGTTAGAACACAACTTAACCACATTCTTCAATCACTTAAAAAATAAGTAGCTAACACATATAAAAAACACCAAATGACATACCTTATATCCGATAGATACTTATCTGAACATAATTAAGCTCTACATTATTCAACAACAGCATTAGGTATAAAAATCTGTTCATCCTAATTGCACGTTAGAAAACTAAGTCAAAGTAGAACTTCATTTAAATTAATTTAAACAACATTATGATCATACTTTTTAATACACAGTTGCTTAATAAAATCTTCAATTAATTGATAACTAGATAAACACTAACTAGAATGCAACTTTATTGACAATTTTAACAATACTATTAACCTTATTTATTTAATGTATTGTACTATTTAATATGAGTCATTACGATGTAGTAGTTATAGGAGGTGGACATGCAGGATGTGAAGCAGCCGCAGCTGCAGCCCGTATTGGTGCAAAGACTTTACTAATTACACACTCAATATCAACAATTGGAGAAATGTCCTGTAACCCAGCCATTGGTGGCATTGCAAAAGGCACTGTAGTTAGAGAAGTAGATGCTTTAGATGGTCTAATGGGAAAAGTAATAGATAAAGCTAGTATTCATTCCAGCATATTAAACAGAAGTAAAGGACCAGCAGTATGGGGACCAAGAGCACAAGCAGATAGATTAATATACAAACAAACGATGCAGGATATAATATTAAATTATCCAAATTTAACAGTATTAGAAGCATCAGTAGAAGATTTCACTATCACAAAAGACAACGACAAAGATAGTATTAAAGCTGTTATTACATCTGACCAACACACTATACACACAAGTAAATTAATATTAACTACTGGTACATTTTTACAAGGTACAATTCACATAGGAAGTTATACCACTCCAGCAGGTAGAATAGGGGAACTACCTTCAATTGGATTAGCAAAAACACTAGAAAAATATAATTTTAAATTAGGTCGTTTGCGAACCGGCACTCCACCAAGGCTTGATATAAATAGTATTAACTTCTCAGTATTACAAGAACAAAAAGGTGATATTCATCCTTCGCCTTTTTCTTATATGTCACAATCAATAGATCTACCACAAATTTCATGCTATTTAACTGCAACTAATAATAAAACACATGAAGTAATAAAAAATAATTTACATAGAGCAGCTGCAAGCAATCTATTAAAAGATATCAAAGCACCAAGATACTGTCCTTCAATAGAAGAAAAAGTAAGAAGATTTTCAGATCGCAATGGTCATCAAGTATTTTTAGAACCAGAAGGCTTAAACTCTGACATCATATATCCTAATGGTATCACTACCTCTTCACCACTTGATGTGCAATACAAAATGCTCAAAACAATACCAGGGTTAGAAAAAGTCAATATAGTAAGAAGCGGCTACAGTGTTGAATACAATTTTATCGACCCGAGAGAATTATATCATACTCTTGAAACAAAAAAAATAAGAGGTTTATATTTTGCAGGACAAATAAACGGTACTACTGGATATGAAGAAGCAGCTGGACAAGGAATTATAGCTGGGATTAATGCAGCATTATCGCTCAGCTCAAACTATGAACCTTTCATATTAAAAAGAAATGATGCATATATTGGTGTCATGATAGATGATTTAGTTACTTTAGGCACATCTGAACCATACAGACTTTTCACATCTAGGGCAGAATATAGGTTAAGGTTACGTTCTGATAATGCAGACCTACGTTTAACAGAACTAGGATACAAAATATCAGCAGTGTCATCCAAGAGATACTGTGCATTAAAAGATAAACAATATCAGATTGAATCTTTAACAAACATATTGAAGAACATTACCACAACTCCTACACAACTTGCTGCACATGATATACATGTATCCAAAGATGGAGTTAAAAGGAGCATTTTTGATCTTCTAAGCTACCAAAATATCAACATGGAAATTGTATCAAAAATATGTGATGCAATAAAAAAATTCAGAAAAGATATAGTTACTCAAGTAGAAATTGAAGGGAAATATGCACCTTATTTTATTAGACAAGACGCAGACATTAAAGATTTCATAGAAGAAGAGAACACTTGTATTCCAAATGATATAGAGTTTTCACAAATTCATGGATTATCAAAAGAAATGCAAGAAAAGCTAGAATACATAAAGCCACCTTCCATAGGTTCTGTAAGACGTATCCCTGGGGTAACACCAGCAGCAATCACTAGTATCTTGATCTACTTACGCTATCATAAAAATAAAAACATTTCATAGTTTTAACAATAGTTAAAACATATACAAGTAATCATACCTTAAGTAAGGTGCACATTACTATATAAAAAGCTAGTTTTAAAACATCATGAACACAATATCAATTCAGTAAATACACTTTCATTTTAAATAAAAACTGTATTAATAATAAATTCTCACAAAATAATTTTTAACAATAATAATACTTTATTTAATAATATATAAAATCAGCTATGTTTTGTATACAGGAAAAATTTTACTTTATAAGATTATTTACACCCATATGTAATATAGCTTAAATTACACAATACTTTCAGATATAAGCACATAATACAAGCATAATTAATATAAGTGCCCTATAAACATTTATACAATAATTCAACTATAAACCCACTACACTATGAATAGAACAAATTGTGTATTAAAAGTAACATTACACTGACTTATATTACAAATTTAGGCATTTATGCAAATCAAGAATTTCCTTTTACCAGAAATACTAGGAGCAGAACCATGAGTTAAATGACCACCACAATCAAGTGATAATCCAACTACTGTATCACCTGGTTTTAATAACGCAGCAAATACACCTGATTAGCTTGCGAACCAGAATGCGGCTGAACATTTGCAAATTTACATCCAAATAACTTACATAAACGTTCGCCAGATTCTCTACAATATCTGCAAAGTGACATCCACAATAATATCTTTTACCAGGATAACCTTCCGCATATTTATTCGTGATAATCCTATCTCTTAATAAAAATCTTATTATTTAACACAAATATCTTATGCTAACTAACAGTATTAGCAATACAGTCTATAATAATTATTCAATACTGTCATACACAGTATTCCAGCACTGGTTACACCCACTAATTAAGATTACTAAACACTAATACAGCTATAAAAATCCTTGTATCTAATATACAAAACAACAATAACACCTCACATAAAACAGCTTATTAGATGACAAATATCCTATATCAACTAACACATCTGCAATATAGTTTAAATTACACAATACTAACCTAATTAAATAGCAAGCATTACTAACATACTCATAATTAATATAACTATAACAACTTCTATACTAACTACGAACAAAACAACTATACTGCATATAAAAAAACCTTACTATCTATTATAAATATCCTATACTAATCAACTAATTAGCAATACAGTTTGTCAGTCATCCAATATTTTCACATACAGCTTACCAATACACTAACATTTGTTATATTAATATCTTAGTTAATCGCACTAATTAGCAATATAGCTAAATTATCAAATGCTTTCAGGAATAGTATTATTAATATACATAATACTAGATGGTTTAATGATCACAGACTCAACCTCAAAGGATCCTTGCGAATACTTAATACCTCGAACTAAACTACCATCAGTAATACCAGTTGCTAAAAAAATTGAATCAGATTTTACCATTTCTTCTATAGAATAAATTTTATTTGGATTTTTAATCCCAAATTTTTCTGCTCTTGCTCTTAAAGGATCTGTATCAAGCACTAATTTACCTTCCATATAACCACCCATAGATAACAAAGCTGCAGCTGCAAGTACACCTTCTGGCGCACCTCCTATACCAACATACAAGTCATTCATCCCTTTCATGAGTGATACTACAGCTGATATATCTCCATCATCTATAAGTTTTATACGTGCTCCACATGCTCTGATGTTTTTTATCAATTCCAAGTGTCTTTCCCTATATAATACTGTTACAACTAATTCATCCACTTTACACTTTTTTACTGCTGCTAAATTATATAAATTTGTTTTTATGTCATATTTTAAAGATATTACATCTCTAGGTATATTAGGACCAACAGCAATTTTTTCCATATATACGTCAGGAGCATTTAAAAATCCTCCTTTCTCTGTTATTGCAAGCACAGACATTGCTCCACTCTTATAATGAGCACACATTGTAGTACCTTCAAGTGGATCAAGTGCAATATCAATACCAATTCCACCAGTACCTACTTTTTCCCCAATATATAGCATAGGAGCATTGTCTCTTTCCCCTTCTCCTATAACAACAGTCCCACTAATTTCTAACAAATTCAATGACTTTCGCATAGCATCAACAGCAACACGATCCGCACCTTTTTCATCACCCATACCAAGATACTTGTAAGATGCTAAAGCTGCAGCCTCAGTCACTGATAACAACTTAAAACACAAATTTTGCATTTCTAAAATCCATATAGTTTATAATAAAAAGACATCATAATACTATAAACATTACTTATAGCAAACTACCATATTACTTGTATACTATAATTCACATTAACACATAATCAAACAAATTGATCAAAAAGCTACAACAATCAACCAGTATTTACTACACAAATCAATTTAAACAACAACACTTATTACCAACATAAAAAATTTTGCATTTATTACTTAGTAAGAATCAATTACCAGTCAAATTTGCATTGCCAAATTTATATAACAGAATAATATATAGTGTTGATGTAATCTAAAGAATATTCAATAATCGTAGGTACATGTGACAATAAGAAAAACACTATTAATTGCTTTACTATGCTTTGGTTGTACACAAAAACCTGCACCATATTTTCTAAGAGGGGAAGAATTCCACGGTAAAAAAGAGATAGATGATATAAATGAATACCATCTTGTAAAGTATAATGTACAAGAAGATACAGAATCAGATGCAATTCAAAACACTAGCAATGTAGGTAAAGAAACAAAAATCTTTGATAAAAACTGTAATTTTATAATGCCCATAGAAGGGATCATAACATCAAAATTTTCTATAAACAATCAAGATAAGAATTGCAAGGAAGGAATAAATATAAAATCCAATGGTACTCAACATGTTAAAGCATCATCTGCTGGAAAAATACTATATGTAGGGAAAGGATCAAAGTGGTATGGCAACATGATCATAATAGAACATAATAAAAACACCATAACTACATATTCTTACTTAGATACTATAAATGTAAAAATAGGTGATAAAGTAACACAAGGTCAGGTCATAGCATCTATTAAAAGTACTAACCCACAAACTAATAAATCACATTTGTGTTTTGCTTTGCGTAAACATGGAAAAGCTGTAAACCCACTATTGTACATCAACTGCAAATAATTTAAAAACATCTAATTATCTATTACAATGTTATAGCATTAACTGACAAACTGAGCTTCACACATCCATACTTATATACACTAAAATTTAGATATAACAATAATAACATAACATATTAAAAATATGTATAGTTAATATTCTAATAATTGAATGATAAAACTAGAACCGCATAAAAATTTAGTTTGTATAAAAACTTGATTAAATGATTTTAAACTATCAACCAACCTACAGAATACGCTAACATACAATATGATTTTAAAATAAAAATTACTTAAAAAATACATATCAGACTAGAGCTAATACAAAAATATTAACATTAAACAAAAATTAGAACTAAGTAAGAAAAAATAAAGACATTTACTGTAAATTTCTTATGTTTATAAGATCAAGGTCATAGATGTCAGAATATGTATCAGAAAAACGAGCAATAAAAATATTATTTGCCTACTGGAACCAATTAAGAGATAACAGAATGTTTCCACAGCTAGAGGAAATTGAAGAAGAAGAAATTAGAGAAATTTGGCCTCATTGTTTCATTATTGAAGTAAAAAATGACACAGAAAATCAAAAGTATAATTGTAACTACATTGGAGAAAAAGCAATAGAGTTATATAAATCAGATATTAAAGTTTACGCTGAAGCACAAAACATGAAACTCTTTTTCCCGCAAATAATAGAAAACCTCTTTGACCATTTAGAATCAGTGATAGAAAATCAAGAGCCAATTATGGATGAATCAGAGACTGAAAGTGCTGATGGAAATTACATCAAAGTCAGACAATGCTTATTACCTCTTGGAAAAAACAACGAAGTAACACACATAATAGGAGTAATAGGAGGAAAAATATATTAAAATACAAAAAACTACCAAAATTAGTATAATATATAATCAGAATATTTAAAAAATCAGTTGACTGTTTTGCTAAAATTGCATAGTATCCTCTCACCTAATGAGAGTAAAGTATTCATAGTTTCACTTAGTTGCAAACAGGTAGTTTATGAGGTTTTTTCTACATGATATCTCAAAAGTCAGCGTATCATTCTTTGGAGTAGCGATAGGAACACTTGGTATTACTAACAAAGTAGTTAAGAAGTTTCTATCTAACTACTTAAGGAATAATGGCTTTGTTACTCAAGAGGAATTTGCAGATTTAAATAACACTGTAAAGGATATAGCATCAAAACAGGATAAAATAGAAAAACAGCTACAAAAATGAGTACACATACTCCTATTAGAAACAACTGGCAATTAGATGAAATATTAGAACTATTCGACACTCCATTTAATGATTTAATACTACAGTCTCATTTGTTGCATAGACAATTTTTTAACAATCAAGAAGTACAGCTCTCCTCATTACTGAATATCAAAACTGGTGGTTGCCCAGAAAATTGTAAATATTGTTCACAAAGTGCACATTACAAAACAGAGTTAAAAAAAGAATCTTTACTTGATATTGAGTCTATAAAAAAAGCAATACAAATAGCAAAAACAAATGGAGCAGATAGATTTTGCTTTGCAGCAGCATGGCGTCAAGTAAGAGACAGGGATCTTGAATACATTTGTGAAATTATCGACTTAATAAAAAGTGAAAATCTAGAAAGCTGTGCTTCACTAGGCATGATAACTTTAGAACAAGCAAAAAAATTAAAAAGTGCTGGCCTAGATTTTTATAATCACAACATTGACACATCACGTGACTTTTATCACAATGTAACTACTACACGCAGTTACGATGATAGACTAACAAGTTTGAATAACATACATGAAGCAGGAATTAATATATGTTCTGGTGGTATTTTAGGACTTGGTGAAAGTGTAGAAGATAGAGCAAAAATGTTATTAACCTTAGCTAATCTAAAGGAACACCCACTTTCTGTACCAATTAATAGATTAGTCCCAATAAAAGGCACACCTTTTGAAAATAATTCCAAAATAGACAATATAGATTTCATCAGAACAATAGCTGTAGCACGTATTTTAATGCCAAAGTCATATATACGTCTTGCTGCAGGTCGAATAAGCATGTCAGAAGAAATGCAAGCATTATGCCTATTTGCAGGAGCAAATTCAATATTCTATGGAGAAAAACTATTAACAACACCTAATGCTGATTGCAATGATGACAGGAATCTATTATCAAAGCTTGGAGCAAAAACAAAAGAACCTGTTTTTTTCAATTCATAACATCAACTTAATACAATTATTGATCCACACAATAAATGACACTCTGTACTTTTCCAGGAAATCAATTAATATGCTTTATAAGTAATGTTAGCAACTTACCAATCTTACACAAAAGAACCTGCTCTTTTGATTCATAACATCAACTTAATACAATTATTGATCCACACAATAAATGACACTCTGCACTTCTCCAGAAAATCAATTAATATGCTTTATAAGTAATGTTAGCAACTTACCAAATCTTACAAAAGAACCTGCTTTTTCGATTCATAACATCAACTTAATACAATTATTGATCCCCACAATAAATGACACTCTGTACTTTTCCAGGAAATCAATTAATATGCTTTATAAGTAATGTTAGCAACTTACCAAATCTTACACAAAAGAACCTGCTCCCTGATTCACAAGCCAACTTGATAAATTATAGAATTTACTACAACAGCTACTCCATATTTTCAAATGAAACAATCAACAAACCTCAATCCTGATTATAATAACACCAAAAATCTATTAGCCCAGTATAATCATAAAAAACTGTACTATTTAAGTTATAAAGTTAACTATTATCCTAATACAACATATATTTATTTAGTATCATAAATTTTATGCATAATAATTTGCAATGCTAAAATAATGATAATATTATAAAAAAAGAATCGATAACTTTTAAGCTTACCAACCTAACTAAATATTACTAGATATTTTACTAATGCATTTAATATTTAGCACTTTTTATAAGGATAATAAAAATCTCTTGCTAAAAAATCTATACACTTCAACTTATAAAATTAACTTCTAGCATATCAGCGAATTGTAATATAATAGCCATGAATAACTCACAATGCAAATCACAACAATTATAAATCTACTATTAATCTCAGAATAAAAACACAAAACCATCATCATTTTCAAAGTTGTAACCATATTCATAGCAATACACACTACAAGAATGTGATCTCAATATCTAAGGAAACAATAATAACAATAAACAACCAAATTATTATTCAAAAAGATAACTCACATCCTTTAAACAACAAGATTTACTCTATAGAACTATATTTAAATAGTATAAATAAATTCCACATTCCATGAAAAAGCTATTAATTCTCAGTATTTTCTACAATAACAATAAGCAACTTCTACTCAAATCTAAAACTCTATTTCTTTCTAAGTCACAAATTACAGTTTTACTTAATACAATTATACATTATAATAATTTGTCAGGTAAAAGAGTAGTTGCTGTACTAATATACAGAGGAAAGTCCGGACTCCAAGGGAAAATGGTGACAGGTAATCCCTGTCGGAGGCAACTCTAGGTAAAGGGCTACAGAAAATAACCGCCTTGTTACAAGGTAAGGGTGAAAAGGCGTGGTAAGAGCACACCGTACTTATGGCAACATACAGTAGCTAGGCAACCACCACCAGGAGCAAGACTAAAATGAGGTATTTGTATTTTCCCTTACAATTACCAAGGTGAGTCGCGTGAGTTAGGTAGTGATACCTATCCCAGATGAATAACTACATAAACAGAATCCGGCTTATTTTTACCTGGCACATTATAAAAAACCACACATATATCAATCTATTAACAGATCACACCATAAGCACTCACATTATTAAATTATAGAAGCACCATATTACTACACAGTTCCAATAAATACCACTCATACAACAATAATATAAGTACTATAACACATCATTGTTATGCCCACTTTGTAACACTAAAATATTCAACAGAGAAGGCTTTTCTGAATAACTATTTAATACATCAAAAAATATAAAGATATATAATAAACCTATATATACAATAAACATTACAACAGTACCTCTTGTTTAGCAGTAATATCCATCAATCACCACTAGAAAATACTAATAATATATTTGAAATTATTATTAATTATTATACAGTGTAAACATATCACTTAACTAAAAATTATTCATGATTATACGTATTGAAGTAATAGATAAAATACTTCCAGAACGCTACAGTAGAACTAATGCAACAGTTTACACAATAGACACTAAACATAATCTAAATACAGAAACTATTAATAAAATAGGCTCATTGCTGACTAATCCAATAACACAAAAATTCTTTGCATTTATATATGATAGCAGAGAATTGAATTACAAAAAAATAACTAACAACACTAATTATAATCTACTTAGTACCTTCCAAGCTATTTGGTCACTAGAAAAAGGCTTCTTACCTGGAGTCACAGATAATGTTGGCAATACCACTAAATGCATAATAAATGAAGCATTAGCAAATAACTCAGAGGTTAGTGTATTTACCTCTCAAGTAATGTTTGGGCAAGAACCAATACCACAAGAAGATGAAATATCCAAATTATTCAATCCATTAATAGAATACTGCAAACTATCTATTGAAAAAGGAGAGATGTTCCAAGTAAAATTTTTCGGTAATAAACAAATACTAGATCTAAATAAAATTTACTCAAATTCCTCTAACAGTATATTTTTAATTCCATACATAAAACACGAAAATCTTTTTCCACAACAGAAAGAGAAAAATACATATGTAACTTCTGTAGATCTAAACATTCAAGATCATGAACTAATACAAATTAGTAAATATGGGATTAATAATAGAGGTGCTTTAAACCTATCATTGAAAGCAATGAAAGCTATTCAGGCATACTTCAAAAAAATTCAACGAAACCCTAATGATATTGAACTTGAGACACTAGCACAAACTTGGTCAGAACACTGTAAACACAACATCTTCTCGTCTCCTATAGATGAAATCACAGATGGACTATACAAACATTATATAAAACGTGCAACACAAGAAATAAACTCAGAAATATGCGTCTCTACATTCTCTGACAACGCTGGAGCAATAATATTTGATGATAATTTTATCATAGCAGACAAAGTAGAAACACATAACAGCCCCTCAGCACTTGACCCATTTGGAGGAGCAATCACTGGAATATTAGGAGTAAATAGAGATATTATCGGATTTGGTAAAGGAGCAAAACCTATATTAAATGCTTACTATTTTTGCTTCTCTGAATCAGATGAAGAATTATACAGAGATAAATCATGTACAGTAAAAGTACTGTCATCTAATGCAATAATGGATGGAGTAATAAAAGGTGTAAATTCTGGTGGAAATTGTTCTGGAATACCTACAAGTTTAGGGTCCGCATATTTTGATGATAGATTTCGTAGCAAACCACTGGTCTTTGTAGGATGTACAGGTATTATGCCACGCACAATTAATAATACCTTATCACATCTAAAAAATCCAAACAATGGAGATTATATAGTTATAGCAGGAGGTAGAACAGGAAGAGATGGAATACATGGTGCTACTTTTTCATCGAATGCATTAACTGAACATAATAGTAGCAGTACAGTAGTACAAATAGGAGATCCTATAACTCAAAAAAAATTATCTGATGCAATAATTAAAGAAGCAAGAGATTTAGATCTATACAATGCAATAACTGATAACGGTGCAGGTGGATTATCTTCTTCTGTAGGAGAAATGGGTAACAATGGTTTTAGAGTAGAACTAGATAAAGTACTACTCAAACATGATAATATGTTACCCTGGGAAATTTGGGTCTCAGAATCCCAAGAAAGAATGACATTTGCCGTCCCTCCTAATAAATTTCCAATGTTTGAACAAGTAATGAAAAAGCATGACGTAGAAATCAGTATAATAGGAGAATTCAACAACACTAATAAAGCTGTAGTATTATACAATGGATCTGTAGTAATGGACATGGACGTAGATTTTTTGCATAATGGTATTCCAAAAACCTATTTACAAACTACTCCATATACAGAAACTATAGAATCAATACCTCATAAAAAGTTTAACAAACCATTAGAAGTTGAATTAAATGAGATCATACAGAGAATGAACATATGTAGTAAAGAATTCATATCTTTACAATATGATCATGAAGTACAAGGCACATCAATAATTAAACCTCTTCAAGGCAAAGGCAGAGTAAATGGAGATGCAACAGTTATTAGACCAATATTATCATCAAACAGAGGTATAGTAAAATCACATGGTTTAGGGTCAAGCTACGGAGAAATAAGCACATATCATATGGCAGCATGTGCAATAGATACTGCTATACGTAACTATATTGCAGTAGGAGGAAATTTCAATCACTTGGCATTACTAGATAACTTTTGTTGGTGTGATTCAACAAATCCACAAAGATTATGGCAATTAAAAAATGCAGCAAAAGCATGTTATGACTATGCTGTAGCATTTAAAACACCCTTTATCTCTGGTAAAGATAGTATGTTCAATGATTTTAAAGGATACAATAAAAAAGGAGAAAACATCACTATTTCAGCACCACCTTCACTTTTAATTTCTACAATAGGAATTATAGAAAATGTAGAAAATGCTGTAACACTTGATGCAAAAAGCCCAGGAGATTTAATATATATTCTAGGTGTTACTTACAATGAGCTCGGAGGTTCAGAATATCAAAAATACAGTGGTATAGAGAATAATAATGTACCACAAGTACACGCTGCACATGCCAAAAAATTATATATGTCTTACAATCAAGCAATCAGTGCAAATCTTATAGCATCAGCCATTGCTATCAATTTAGGAGGTATGATAATTAGCTTAGTTAAATCACTCATTGGAGGACAATTTGGAGCTGAAATTAATTTACCACCAATACCAATATGTAATATTGAGAACAATCATTTAAAAGAAAAAGTTATCTTGTTTTCAGAATCACAAAGTAGGATTCTAGTAACAGTAAATGCAAATAAAAAACAAGAGTTTGAAACAATTTTCAAAAACATTCCACATGCAAACATAGGTAAAATCACATCTACAAATACTCTCATTATAGACGATATGTGCTCTATTGACTTAAACATGCTTGAATATAGTTATAAGAAGTTTAGCAATATGAAAATACAATCATATGCAACATAACTGGTATTTAATAACTCAGAAAACTTTAAAAAATCTATACACAATAAGTAAAGCAACAGTATTATCATTATAAGTTGAAACCCAACCTTACACATCAACTGACTGTATTAAGCAAGTACAAAACAGAAGTTAAAATACTATAAAAAAACATATAAACACATGATATTGAAATTCAATTTTATGACTGCATACCATATTATTGCTAAAATAAATGAGTTATAAAGCAAAACCTAACTTACTGTGACTTATAAAAAAACATTTCAGCATAAAACTATATACATAAGAATTAAAAAAACATAAAAAATATGAGCTATAATCTTATACCTATCTTGAATTTATTATAAAATTACAATTTTTGATTGGTACAATATAATAAAAAACATCCACAACTATTCTAGAAATGATGTACTTTGTGGCGCTAACTTTTCTAAAATAAAATGCACTATATATTAGTAACAATATAGATTATACAATACCAAATCATATCAGCAAAAACATGTACGCTATTATCAATTAAATATAGTATTGTTTTAGTTTACATATTACATTAAAAGATAAAATTTCCTCGAAAGTGGTATCTTATTGTATAAATTTTATAAAAAAAATACATCACACTAGCTTTTCCATATAACAAGATAACAACGCTGCAGCTGGAAGTACACATTCTTCTTCCTATACCAATATATAAATCACGTATCACTTTCATGAGTGATCTACAGCTGATACATATTTATCATCTATAAGTTTTACACATGCCTCACACCATCTAATGTTTTTATCAATTCCATGTGTCTTTCTTCATATAATACCACTACAACTATCTCACCTACTTTAGACTTTTCTCTGCTGTTAAATTATCTAAAAAATCACTCATCACTGACACAAGTAACACCATAGCTGATACATTTTTATCATCTACAGATTTTATAATACATGCCTCACACCATCTAATGTTTTTATCAATTCCATGTGTCTTTCTCCATATAATACCATTACAACTATCTCACCTACTTTTTTCTGCTGTTAAATTATCTAAAAAATCACTCATCACTGACATAAGTAACACCACATCTGATACATTTTTATCATCTACAGATTTTATACATGCCTTACACCCTCTCTCTAACGTTTTTATCAATTTCATGTGTCTTTCTTCATATAACACCATTACAACTATCTCACCTACTTTTCTCTGCTGTTAAATTATCTAAAAAATCACTCATCACTGACATAAGTAACACCATAGCTGATACATTTTTATCATCTACAGATTTTATAATACATGCCTTACACCATCTAATGTTTTTATCAATTCCATATGTCTTTCTTCATATAATACCATTACAACTAACTCATTGACACCTCTTACTGCTGTTAAATTATATAAATTTGTTTTTATGTCATATCTTAAAGATATTACATCTCTAGGTATATTAGTGCCAACAGCAATTTTTTCCATATATATGCTAGGAGCATTTAAAAATCCTACTTTCTCTGTTACTGCAAGGACAGACATTGCTCCATTCATATTATTTAGCACAACATATATATTTATAATAATACTAAAAAGTGCTCTACATATCTTCAATTTACACTGCAAAAAACAAGATAAATCATTCTTTAAAAAAGATGTTTTATCGCATTAAGCTTTATCATATAAGATGCATTATATATTAATGATATAAACACAAATTTATGATCAATCTTTAATAACATTGTACATATCCTGAAGTAACATAACACACTAAACAAATTATCTTAAAAAAAAGATGTTTTGCTGTACTAAACTTTGTAAAGTAAAATTTACTACTTACACAAGAACGATGCAGAATATATAATAGTATTACACATACTCTGTACTATGAGCACATTTATAAAAACCTTGAAATTAAGTTTAAAATTACATATCTTATTGTTTTAAGCACAAATATAAAATGGTGATTCATTGAACAATGATGTTGTCATACTAGCATTAGGAAGCAATTGCGGGAACATGTTAGCATGTATTAAATCAGCAATTAGTATGTTACCACTGTACAATAAGAATTACTCTTATCTTTATAAAACTCCAGCTTTATTGCCAGAAAACGCAGTTGACCATTGGGATACTCCATTTTTAAATATGGTAGTATCAGGATATACAAATTTGTCACCACATTCTATGCTAGAACAAGTTAAATCTATTGAAAAAAAGCTTGGTAGAATCAGTCGCGAACGTTGGGCACCTAGACCTATAGATATTGATATTATATTGTGGGGGAATACAGCATTGGATTTAAATAATTTATCCATTCCACACAAGCAAATGCATTGTAGAGATTTTGTGCTTGTACCACTATGTGATATTTATGCAAGATTTCCTCATCCAATATCAAAAACCTCGATACAAGACATGTTGTTAAAACTAAAAGACATCAATTTAATAAAGCAGAGTACAAATTTATTTGAACAGTAGTACAGCTCATTTAAAAGTAGAAGATAAAATGTTACTATAAGGTTTGTATAACACTAAAATTTTATCTATAGTCAAAAAATGCTTGTTATATATTCTAACTTACTTAAATTACATAGTATTTAAAACATCTACTAAAACTTACTGCATTATTAGAAAGATTACCAATTCAACTACCATATAAGCTATATTTATACAATTTTAATCGCACAAACATTTTTCAAAGTACAGCATACTTATATTTAAAAAATTCTCCACATTAATGAAGAATTATAAATCCAGTTACTATATAATGTTACACAACAACATTCACCTAATTTACTTGCATTATGAAAACATTGACATAGAACTTTTGATATTTAAAACACTTACTGAAGTATTAGCAGTGTTATAAACCATATATGAATTATATTTATATAAAACAATTCACCTAATATAGAATCCATTTTAATTATACAAATATTTTAAATAAATTAAGTTAATACCACATAAATTTATCCTTACACACAACACCTACTAAATACTTATTAAAGGTATTAGAAATATCATCACAGTATAGCACACATCAACTATATGAACTGAAATATGGACAAAACAGCATTCACTTTTTATTACAAAATGCTACACATTGCTTATAGGTTATTACCTGCCCACCACAACTAGAAAAACACAAATTGTAATCACTTCTACATAATCTCTCACATTCATCAACCTTACATAAACTTATAGGTTGTGGTTCTTTTACTGTCGCACTGTTTTTACGCCTATTTGAAAAAAATTCATCAAAACTTTCAGGCCTATCCAAATTCCGCTGAGTATTACACATATCCATAGACATGTCACATTGAGTTTTACAAGCAGCATTATTAGCACAAGATTTCTTGCATGCTAAATTTTTACTTTCACATGGATTTTCTGCAGGATTATCCTCTTTATCTTTACCTGCATTATTATTTACTATACTAATGAACGGCTTGGAACGTTCTTGAACATTAATTATTTTTTCAGTCAACTGACAGTTAGTTGCATTAATTTGACATTGTCTGTAACAATCATTTCTTATATAAGCACATTTTACTACACAAGCTTTCCCAGATTCACTTTCTGGATCTTTATATGCAACTTTATTATCATAAATAGGACTACAAGCAACTTGTAGCGCTAATAAAATAAATATAGTATTTTGTATTTTCATAAAAGGTTACCACACCTTAACGTAAGTAATAAAATTAAAACATTTTTATTAAAATATACATAATTACTGTTATCAATTTAACTACCTATACATTACTTAATAAATTCGTTCTCAAATCATACATACGCTCTAACTGAATACTATCCTTTGGCAAATACTTTTTTGCTAACCTAAAATATTTATCAAAATCCCTTTTATTATTTTCAAAAAAAGATTTACTTGCTAATGAAAAATATGACATTCCTAAATCTCCAGTTTTACCATAAGCAATAGCTAACTGTTTCCAAGCAAAAATATTATCTGGTTCTTGATATGTAACCTGTTCCAAATAATCCACTGCTTCTTTCTGATCATACAATAATAATGCTTGTGACGTTTCAAGTTTTATCAAAACATTATCAAAAGAAAATTTAAGCGCTAATTTATAATTCTCTACAGATTTTTTAATGTCACCTACTTTATATAACATTTGTGCTTTTAGTTCATAAAGATAAGGATCTTCTGGAGACTTTGATATTAGACTATCAAGTTTTTCCAAAGCCTTTGAAACATCAGATTGCTTATAAAAAATAATAGATTGTGCATATGGAGATAATTGATTGATATTACTTTTGTCATTAACTAAGCGCTCTATTGGATTAAAAAATGCATTAATTTTTTCTACTACTCGCTTAAACTTATATATATCTTCATCAGAAAAACCATGCACTTCATTACGATTACGGTAATTTTGTATTTGTAGCAATCTATCATAACTAAGAGGATGAGATAACAAATATTGATCAATGTTTCCTCTATACTGTGCTTCCAATGAATAGAAATATTTAAACATCTTAACTAAGCCATCATTACTATATCCAGCTTCGTCTAAATATCGCAATGCACATTGATCAGCTGATGCTTCTTGTAAACGACTATAAAGAAAAAACATCCTTTTACTAATATCATTAGTGGCAAGAGCTATTGCTTGTCCCATATCAGGATTTACTGTAATCGCAGTAATAATACCTAAAACATATCCTATCCCAGATAAAATCATAGAATTGTGTATTTTATTTTTACGGAACAACACATGTTTCTGAGATATATGACCAACCTCATGAGCTAAAACTCCAATCAGTACACTTGGATCATCTGAAAATTCAAATAATCCATAATTCAAAAATACATCATTATTATTACCATCAACATAAGCATTTACCATCTTATCATTAACAATAAACACTCTCACAGTCTCAGGATTAATGTTAGCTGCAGTAAATACTGGCAATGCTATTTTTTTTACTATAGATTCAACTTCACTATCTCTAAATATCATATAGTCATTCTGACAAAATGATATATTGCTATAAAATAAAACAACTAGAAATAATATTAAGTTTTTAATATTCATAAGTCAACCAATCCACCATATTCATTTAAATCATATTACACATATTTATAGATAAACTTCCAAGAAAATTAATGATCAACTATATTATAAGCAATGTTAATAATATATATACAAATTTTACATAAATACACTTATTTTAATTCTTTTTAACTGTTTATATTACATACAATATGTAATACAATTAAAACCTATTATACTCAAAACCGAGGCAAAATGAGTCCCAGTAAATCTGAAACCAACTTTACAGAAGAACTGAAAAACCTTATAATACTTGTACTTGATAAACACAAAGCTATCAACATTGTTACAATAAATATAAGTAACAAAAGCAATTTAGCAGAATATTTAATCATTGCTTCAGGTGAATCAAGTTATCATGTTAAATCATTAGCTGAAAAAATTAAGAAAGAAATTAAACCATATAAAAAACTCTCTATTGAAGGGTTAAAAGACGGGAATTGGGTAGTATTAAGCTGCTGTAATATATTAGTACATATCTTTAAACCAGAAGTCAGAGAATATTATCAACTTGAAAGTCTATGGAACACTCAAATAAAGGAAGAAAGTTAAAAGCTCATATACTGTAATACAATGTTTGAGCTACAACAAATATAACACAGCTTTATATATTGTTAATAGCTTGAGTTTATTATACACAATATTTTACTGACATATGAGTAAATTAGCTACAGCTCTAACTGCTTAGGCCAATGTATTATCATATTATATATTTAAAAAAGTACACAATAAAAAAATATACAACCAGCATGATAGCTCTGCAATACTCTTAAACAAAATCAATAATACATTTTTTACTGTAATAGAGTAAAATGATGTTCATTATATGTAAAACATTTTGAAATTCACATATAATTAAATTACCTTATGAATAATTCATTAACTACCACTAATGGATAAAATCATAAAATAATATTTTTATATAAATCACACAATAAAACATATTTAAATGCAGTGTTAATGTGTAAAACGAGAGAAACATGAATCAATTTGTGGTTGCAAGAAGGGCTGATGACTCTGTAATATCAGTACAACAAAACAACACTCTACAAAATTTAATGATTTCCAATATAAATGAATCAGCAGAAACACTTTTAGAATACAAAGCAGCAGAACTAACTAACAAACCTCTATCAACTATACTACATAAAAATGTTACAGAAAACATAAACAGTTACTTAGAGTATTCAAGTGATGGAACTGATTTATTTGACATTTTATCCAGAACAATCAACTGTTCTTTTATTGGAAAGAATAATAAAGTAATACCAGTAAAACCAAAAGTTTTTAGAACTACGGCTTATAATCAAGATATAATAAATTATGAAATCCTAGTAAGAGATGCTAGTATATCACAAAAACTTGAGATATTCAGACAATCTGTACTACCTAATACAAAATATAACATGCATCCATTTTTCAACATAATGGATGAAGCATCTACTAATAAAGAAATAAAAATTGTACTAGATTTTCTTCATAAATATAACATACATGCTGTCATAGGTATAATACAAATAGACCCACCACATAATAGTTCCAATATAGATACCTTGACACAGCACATTATAAATTTACTACATAAAAATGTTAGAGAGAGTGACATAGTTGGCTATATAGGAGACCATAAAGTTATCTGCCTTTTGTTGGGATGTAAATCTGAATATGCACACTCAGCAATATCAAGAATACATAAAAATATTAACAATAACCTTCAAAATCTACATGCAAAAGCATCAATTGGTTATGCGCAAATGTACAACGAAACTGACGCAACACAAATTTTAACCAACTTAAACAAGATATTATTCATTGCCCAACAAGAAGCAGGTGGAGGGACAATCAAAAACACTAACATTCAATAAAAACTAAATCTTTTTCTTAATGACATTATATTCAATTACCTTTTTACAATTGAGTTTGCTGATAAGTACATATTAGATAATGCTAAAGATACATTTTACTACTATTATCAATCTTTTAAATTAAATGCATACAAAAAATTTAAACATTGTTTTCTGTACTTCATATGTCATTTTTGCATTATAATTGTCTAAAAGCATCATAAGAAAATTTACGTGAATATTTTTTGTATTTAATTCTTTATTGGATATATCTCTATCAAGAATGCATTTAATACTGTCATGTATTTCTATTTTCTGCGCACAAGCTATTATTTCCAATAACAAACCATCATCACTTGACCTAGATAATGTAACTTTTACTTTACTTCCATTAATCATAAAGTACATCAATATCATCACTATATTAGTAAGTAACTTATTTATTTTCTCAACTAATTCAACATCAAAAAGTTGTACATCTACATCCCATTCAAGCAGAATTTTCTTTCTCTTTAGATAATTTTTTATATTATGCTTAGTAACACTAAAGTCACCATTATCATCAGAAATACTATAAGCTTGTTTCAACAATTTAAACTTATTCATAACATCATTAGCTGCATCAGAAAGCAAAGACATCATATCTTCAGATAAACTTTCATCATCACCCAAACATTCTATGTAATTTACCATTGCACCTACAGACCCAGCTAAATCATGTAACAGTCTTGCAGATACTAATTCCACATTTGATAAAATATCACTATTTTGCATAAACCTCCTATATTTACTTATATGATTCATTTTAACATATCAAAAAAAATAATCTCACTAACTAAATAAACAATTTTTTATATGAAGCTCAAATATTTAATGCTATTCTAGTCAATTGCAAAAATAAGTTTTACATAAAGTTAAGGTACATATGACAACATATTCAAGTTCTGGAGTTGATATTGAATCTGGCAATAGTTTAGTAGAAAAAATCAAACCAATTGCATCATCAACATTTAGGCCAGGAGTACTTGATAGCATAGGGTCATTTGGAGCACTTTTTGATATATCAAAAATAAAAGAATATAACAAGCCTGTCTTAGTCTCCTCAACTGATGGAGTTGGTACAAAATTATGTATAGCTCAAGAAGTAAATAATCACAAAACTATAGGCATAGATCTTGTAGCAATGTGTGTTAATGATGTTTTAGCGCAAGGAGCAGAACCACTATTTTTTCTAGATTATTTTGCAACAGGACAAATAGATCATAACACTGCATTAGAAGTTATTAATAGCATAGCAGTAGGATGTAAAAAAGCAAATGTAGCACTAATAGGTGGAGAAACTGCTGAAATGCCAGGAATGTATAGCAATAACAAATACGACATAGCCGGTTTTGCAGTAGGTGTGATCGAAGCAGAAAACATCCTACCAAAAAGTAATAATATTAAAGCTGGAGATGTAATACTTGGTTTAACTTCAAGCGGGTTACATTCAAACGGATTTTCACTAATTAGAAAAATCATTACCGACAACAAAATTAATTATCACGACATATGTCCTTGGTCTAATCAAACATGGGCAAGTTATCTACTTACACCTACACGTATTTACGTGAATTCTCTATTACCTATAATCCCACTAATAAATGGCTTGGCACATATTACTGGCGGAGGCTTCATATACAATATACCACGTATAATTCCAAATCATTTATCAGCAACAATTGACTTAAACTCTTGGAAAATGCCACAAATATTTCACTGGTTAAATATTGAAATGCAAATACATCAAATGGAATTACTCAAAACTTTTAACTGTGGTATTGGCATGATATTAGTTATACCACAAGAAAACGAAGATCAAATATCATCATTACTCAAAGACACAGATGAAGCCGTATACAAAATAGGCGAAATTACAGAAAGGACAACTGAAAATCAAGTAATATTTAAATAAACACAAATAATAACTACCCACCAAATAAATAACAAGAACATACTACTCACCTTTTTTTTTTGTTTTAAAAGATCTCTAATAAACTATCATTTTCGATACATTAGATTTGTAAAAATTGCCTGATAATATCACTCCACATGTGTTTCGTCATAGTTTTGCTACACATTTGTTGTGAAGTGCGTAGACATCAGATTCTATACAAAAATTACTAGATCATACTAATTTACCAACTTATTATAAAAAGAGATAATTTTATAATGACTTATACTTTATAGAACCACCTTATTAAATATGTCTCATGTTTATTATAGTAACCTTACTTTTTTATACACTAAATATGTAACACACCATCATGTTCAGCTTTCACAACTAAATCATTACAATATCCACACAAAATTAACAACCCCTCAGATTATTTCTATATCATAACCTCACATATTCACTATAATATACAGCATTCTCTTATAATTTAAGTATAAAAACCTCAGTCACAAAACTTTTATTATCAACTGATTACAAATTATAGAAAGTTTTAACCGATACTACACTTTACACATCTACCTTTTTATTACTAACTTTCATATCTGTACAACCAGCATTGTTTTATAAACTAAAGATGCAAGTCACCATAATGCTTAGCAACATTTTCACAATTAAACCATTGTAATGATCTACTATATTAACCAGCAAATTCTCAGATTTTTTGCATACTGCAATTTCTACACTTATTATCACAAACCATATTTGTTATAATTTAAGTATAAAAACTTAAACAACAAAACTTTCATTATCAATTAATTAAAATGATAG
>NZ_QOHL01000053.1:0-1342 GCF_004181775.1 Ehrlichia minasensis | reverse complement strand
CCCCCCCCCCCCCCCCCCCCCCCCCCCCCCCCCCCCCCCCCCCCCCCCCCCCCCCCCCCCCCCCCCCCCCAAATTTACCTTCTGTGCTTCCAACATCTTTTCTTTCCACTTGTAACCAAACAGTAAAAGCCAATACTTTCATGGAGAATATACTTTCAAATATTTTGTTTATTATCATTCTTATATAACATATTAAATTTCCCTTACAAAAATCTCTAATATTTTATACCAATATACATATTCTAGCTTGTATTTGCTTTGCACTTCTACTATTGTTAATTTATTTTCACTACTTTAGGTGTAATATGAATTGCAAAAAAATTTTCATAGCAACTGCATTAATATCATTAATGCATTCCGTTCCAAGTACATCTTTTTCTGATGCAATACAAAATGGTGATATAGGTGGTAACTTCTACATCAGTGGAAAATACGTGCCAAGTGTTTCGCAGTTTGGTGTTTTTTCTGCTACAGAAGAAAGCAACACAACAGCTAGTGTCTTTGGTTTAAAGCACGATCATACTGGATCTGCAATATCTGATACTAATCCAAACAGTGTGTTCAATGTTAAAGACTATTCATTTAAATATGAAAGCAATCCATTTCTAGGATTTGCAGGAGCCATTGGCTACTCAATGGGCAGCCCAAGAATAGAACTTGAAATCCTATATGAAACATTCGATGTCAAAAATCAGGGCAATCATTATAAGAACGACGCTCATAGGTATTGTGCTCTATGTCGTCAGGACAGCATGGATAGAGCAAGTGGTAAATTTGTTTTTCTAAAAAATGAAGGATTAACTGATATATCATTTATGATAAACGCATGCTATGATATAACAACTGAAGGAATGCCTTTTTCACCTTATATATGTGCAGGCACTGGTGTTGATTTGGTTTCTATGTTTGAAGCTATAAACATTAAACTTGCTTACCAAGGAAAATTAGGATTAAGCTATGCTATAAGTCCAGAGGCTCAAGTTTTTGTCGGTGGGCATTTCCACAGAGTTGCAGGTAGTGAGTTTAGAGAGATTCCTGCTATGGTTCCTAGTGGGTCAACACTTCCAAAAAGTCAATTCGCAATAGTAACACTAGGCATATGTTACTTTGGCTTAGAACTTGGAGGAAGGTTTAACTTCTAATTTTATTGTTGCCACATGTTAAAAATGATCTAAACTTATTTTTATTATTGCTACATACAAAAAAGAAAATAGTGGCAAAAAAATGTAGTAATAAGAGGGGGGGGGGGACCAAATTTACCTTCTGTGGTTCCAACATCTTTTCTTTCCACTTGTAACCAAACAGTAAAAGCCAATAATTTCATGGAGAATATACTTTCAAA